>JALWKR010000182.1 GCA_027081375.1 Persephonella sp. | reverse complement strand
ATAGTTCAAAATTACGCATATGCTTTAGCACAGAAATTAACAGACAGACATGTTGATGTTTTTGTAAACACTGCAGATGATCCTGAAAATGAATCAGTATATATAACTGTGACAGGAACATCTTCTGAGGCGGGAGATGACGGACAGGTTGGTAGAGGAAACAGGGTTAATGGTCTTATAACTCCTTACAGACCTATGAGCTTAGAGGCAGCAGCTGGTAAAAATCCTGTATCTCATATTGGAAAGATATACAATACAGCAGCTATGGATATGGCTGAAAGAATTGTTGCTGAATTTGAAGAGATTGATGAAGCTTATGTTTATCTTGTTAGCCAGATAGGAAAACCTATTACTGAACCTCAAGTGTGTGATATAAAACTAAGGACAAACAAAGATATAAAAGGTCTTGAAGAAGAAGTTAGAAAAATAGCTCAGGAAGAAATAGATAAACTTCCAGAAACATGGAAGAAGTTCTTAAATAGACATTTCAGACTTTATTAATCATAAAAAGCCTGCTTTTCGCAGGCTTTTTTATCAAAAACTTTATTCTTGTATGAACTTCTCCCAAAATTAGAAACTCTTCTACTTAACAGCAGATCTATCTATCTGCTATCTCTTTAGAACTTAGCCTGAACATTCAGGCTTAAACTGCTAAATAATCGATGTAATCTTTTAGGGTAACTCTGAATATGTCTTACTTGTTAAATAAATTGTTCAATTTAACTGAAAGTTAGAAAGAAAAAATACATAGAAAAAGATTAATAAAAAAAATTTTTGATTTAAAAAGGAAGGTGAAATTGAAATTAATGGCGGAGGGTGAGGGATTCGAACCCCCGGAGGGCTGTTAACCCTCAAGTGATTTCAAATCACCCGCCTTCGTCCGCTCGGCCAACCCTCCAAGCAGATTTATTATTATAATAAAAATTTTTTTAAAATCAAGATTTACTGTTCTTTTCTTCCTCTGAATAAAGCTCAATAACAGGAATAAGTTTTTCATTCATAATTTTAACAAGGGTATTAAAAAGCTCATACTCAGTAGTTCCATCATCTGGATACGTTGCTATACCTTCTATAATATCAAGTTCTGGAAGGGCTTTTTTTATTCTTTCTATAACTTTTTTAGCTTCTATTTTTGAAGTTTCAGGAAGAAATAAGAACACAAAATCATCTTCAACTTCAGAAACTACATCTGTGGATCTAATTCCAGACTTTATCAAAAAGGATATTTCTACAGACTTATCAATGTCTTTAAAATATTTTACACTTTTTGCAAGATTAGGAGCATATAAAAAAGCTATAGAAAAGTTTTTTTCTTTTTTATATCTTTCTATTCTTCTAATCTCTAGTTCAACTAAAGCTTTAAAAACTTCAAAAGAGTAAGTATTTTTAGTTTTAGGCATCTCTCAACTCTCCTATTATTTCTTTATCTAAAGTTTCCCATTTAAGCTCTTCTACCTCTTTACCAAAATGACCATAAGAAGAAGTCATTTTATAAATAGGATTTCTTAATCCCAGTTTTTCTATAATCCCGGAAGGAGATAAATCAACTAAATCTGTTATTTTTTTAATTAATTTTTCCTTATCTATATTAGTATCGGTTTTTATGTCAATTGTAATAGGGTATTCTGTTCCTATTACATAGACAAGCTCTACAAGACAGCTATTTGCTAATCCTGCAGCAACAATATGTTTTGCTATCCATCTTGCCATATACGATGCTGAACGGTCTACTTTTGTAGGGTCTTTCCCTGAGAAAGCACTTCCTCCAGAAGGAGCAGCAGTTCCGTAAGCATCAGCAATAGTTTTTCTTCCTGTTAATCCTGTATCAGCCATAGGTCCGCCAATTATAAATCTACCTATTGGATTTATAACAATATTTGTTTTTTCATCAATAAATCCTTCTGGAACAACTTCTTTTATAACTCTTTCAATAACTGTTTCTTTTAATTCATATTCGGCAACATAAGGTTCGTGTTGAACTAAAACAGTAATAGAATCTAATCTAACTGGTTTGTTATTTTCATCATACTCAACAACAGCTACAGCTTTTCCATCTGGTCTAAAAAAAGGAACTATATCATCTTTTCTAAGCTCGTCTATTTTTTTGACAATACCGTTTGCTATATTACAGGCTAACGGCATATAGTTTTCTGTTTCATTTGTTGCGTATCCAACTACTATACCTGTATCCCCTGCTTTATCTCCTGATAAACCAAGAGCAAGTTCAGGGCTCTGATCACTTATAGTTGTAATTACTCCTGCTGTGTATCCATCAAATCCATACTCAGGTTTTGTATACCCTATTTCTATTAATGTTCCCCTTACTATTTCAGGTATATCAACATAAGCGTCTGTGGAAAGCTCTCCTGAAACATGAACAAGACCTGTTGTTATAAGAGTTTCTATAGAAGAACGAGTATAAGGATCCTTTCTAAGAAGTTCATCTAAAATTGCATCTGAAATAATATCGGCAATTTTATCAGGATGTCCCTGACATACTGCTTCAGCACTTTTTAAGTTTTTCAATTTATCCCCCTTAAACCATAAAAGGCGGGAAGTCCCGCCAGATTATTTTTACTTAAAATTTAATCTAAAAAATTTCTAATTTAAAAACAATCATCTTCTAAAATTGCTCCTTTGTTAGCAGAAGCAACATGTTTTGCATATCTTCTAAGCCATCTACTTTTTATCTCTTTTCTCTTTGGCTTAAACTGTTTCATTCTTTCTTCAAATTCTTCTTCTGAAATAAGAAGCTCTAATTTTCTATTTGGTATATCAATAAGTATTTCATCTCCATCTTCTATTATACCAATAGGACCACCTGCTGCAGCTTCAGGAGATATATGACCTATACATGCACCTCTTGTAGCTCCTGAAAACCTTCCATCTGTAATAAGGGAAACTTTATCCCCTAATCCCATTCCCATAATTGCAGATGTTGGAGAAAGCATCTCTCTCATTCCTGGACTACCTTTTGGCCCTTCGTATCTAATTACAACAACATTTCCTTCCTTTACTTTTCCTCCAAATATTCCAGAGATAGCCTCCTCTTCACTATCAAAACAAACAGCAGTTCCTTTAAATACCTGCATTGATGGGTCAACTGCAGCAGCTTTAACAACAGCACCATCAGGAGCTATGTTTCCAAATAAAATAGCAAGTCCTCCAGTTTCACTATAAGGGTTTGTTATAGGTCTTATTACATTAGGGTCTTTTATCTCAGCATCTTCTATAACTTCTCCAAGGGTTTTTAAAGAAACAGTTGGTCTGTCTAAATGAAGCAGGCCTTTTTTAGCAAGCTCTTTTAAGATAGCTGATATTCCTCCTGCTCTATCTAAATCCTCCATATGATAGTTTGATGCTGGAGCAAGCTTACATAATGTTGGTGTTTTTCTTGATATCTCATCTATCTTTTCTAAAGGAAACTCTATTCCTGCTTCATACGCTATTGCAAGTAAGTGAAGAACTGTATTAGAAGAACCTCCCATTGCTATATCAAGGGTAAAGGCATTTTCTATTGTCTCTTCATTTACTATATCTTTAAATTTAAGATCTTTCTTCCATAGCTCTATAATTTGCTTTCCTGCCTGTCTTGCAAGTTCCTGTCTCCTTGGATCTATAGCTAAAATTGAACCGTTTCCTGGAAGAGCAACTCCAAGGGCTTCAGCTAAACAGTTCATTG
>JALWKR010000181.1 GCA_027081375.1 Persephonella sp. | reverse complement strand
TTATCGTATAGTTTTTTCTTAAAGAAAAACCATCCTAGTAAATTTTTTGCATAATCTTTATCGTATTTTGCAAGTTCTTTTACTATTTTTAAGAACTTATCATCCTCATTAGAGTAGTAGTATATATCTGCAAGGTATTTAAGAGCTTCTTTTTTCACATAAGGATCTTTTCCTTTTTCATATGCTTCTTTTAAATACTTTTCTGCTTCTTTAAGTTTTCCAAGTTTCATCAAAGTAAATGCTGTATAGAGTTTAAATAAAGGCTCGTCTATATCTTTCATAAGCATATAGGCGTATTTGTGCTTTCCTGTATTGTACGCAGCTACAGCTATTTTCTTTTTAAGGAACTTTTTGTATTCAGGAGATATTTGCAAAGATTTTTGAAGTAAAGCAAAACTGTCTTCAAATTTGCCTTGTTCAGAAAAGGCTGAAGCAAGCTGCATATATAGATTTTGGGCTAATATTTTATTTCTTGTCTCTAGTGTTCCAGCTTTGTCTAACGCATCTTCAAATCTTCCTTTTTTAATATCAATAATAGCAAGTCCGTAAATCACATAATCAGAAATTTTGTCTATTGTTCCATATCCTTCTATGAATGCTTTAAATGCTTTTTCTGCCTCTTTAAGTTTACCTAAACTTAGATAGTCAAAGCCTTTTATAACGAGTATCTGTTTTAGATACTTATTATCTTTAAGAGACTTTATATAATCTAAAGACTTAGCAAAATCTTTTTTCCAGAAATATATATAACCTTTTATATACCTACAGTAATCAATAAAGTGAATATCCAGGTTATCACAGGAAATTTTAGATAAGGTTTTAAATGCTTCTCCTTTATTACCTTTTAAGAGAGATAGTATACCTTTCCAGAAATGTATATTTTCATTATCAAGAGTTGTTTTTTCTAAAAATTTTTCAGCTTCAAGAACATTCCCAAGTTGAGTTGCAACAATAGCAGCTGAAAAACAGGCATAATCTTTTTCAAAAAAAGGTTTATTAAAGTCACAAGCTTTTTTAAGATATTTATATGACTCCTGAACATTTCCTAATCTGTGTTCAATAATTCCTAAAATATAAAGTGCCTTTCCTGTTTCAGGTTTATCCTTTGTTTTCCTTACTGCTGTTAAAAGATTTTCTTTAGCTGAAAAGTATTTTTTGTTAAAAAGATCATCTATTGCTGAAGATATAAGGGCGTTTTCTCTAGGAAGTCCAAAGAAAACTTTAGGTTTTTTTATATCAAAAACAGGAAGCTGAATATAGTAAGGGGGAATTGGATCTATATCTTCTGTAAATAGTTTTATCTGTATTTTTTCTTTTAGCTGAAGTTTTTCAGGAGGAGTTAAAGGAGGTTTTTCTTCTATCTTTTTACTTATTATTTCTAAAGGAAATGTTACTGTTGGTAATTTTAAAGAAGGTTGTGTAGTCTCAGCAAAAGTTTTTAATGAAAAAAGTATAAAAATAAGAACTATTATCTTTTTCATACTGCTACCTCTAAGATTTTTTTAGCTTTCTTAATATCTTCGGCTATTTGTGCCTGTAGGTTTTCAATATTTTCAAATTTTTTTTCATCTCTTATTCTTGAAAGAAATATAATCTTTGCAAATTTGCTTTTAATATTAATTACTTTGCCTATTACATGAGCTTCAAGAACTAGATTTTTTCCATCTACAGTTGGTCTATATCCAAAATTTATAACTGCAGGGTAAACTTTTCCATCTACTTCTAAAAAACCAGCATAAACACCTTTTTTAAGACATAGATCTTCAGGAGGTTTTATATTAATTGTTGGAAAACCTATTTTCCTTCCTATTTGCTGACCTTTTATAATTTTCCCCTTTATACAGTAATTTCTACCTAAAAAGTAAGAAGCTTTTTCAACATCTCCTTTTCTAAGGAGATCTCTTATTAATGTACTGCTAACTCTGATATCATCTTTCAAAATTGGTTCAACAATTTCTAAACTAAAACTTAACTCTTTCTCATACTTTTCAGCAAAATAAACATTTCCCTCTTTTTTGTATCCAAACTGCCAATCATAACCAACGATAATATGTTTACATTTCAGTTTTTTTACTAAAAAATTAAGAAACTCTTTTGCTGAAATTTTGCTAAAACTTTTATCAAAATTTATGATGTATAGGTAGTCTATTTTTTCTTTTTCTAAAAGTTCTTTTTTCGTTTCTATATCTGTTATAGTGCAAGGGGCTTTTTCAGGATTAAGAACTTTTTTAGGATGTGGATTAAAAGTTACAACTAAAGATTTTCTGTTGGTTTCTTCTGCTCTTTTTTTTACTTTTTCCAGTATTTTTTTATGTCCTATGTGGAAACCGTCAAAACTCCCTATGGTACATACAGTTTCTTCTTTTAATGGTAGATCTTTTTCTTTTAATACTATCATTCTTCCTCTTGAATATACCTCCTGAAAGCTTCTTCAATTACTGAATAACTGAAACCTCTATATGATAAAAATTTTACTATTTCTTTAAAGTCTTTTCCTTTCCTATATTTAAATCTTAGAGCATAGAGAGCAGCTTCTAGTTCTTCTTCAAAAGAAAATTCAGCATTTGATTCTCCTCTCTTAATAAACAATTTTTTCTTTATATATAGAGGACTTTTTCCCTTTTGAAGATACCTTTCTTTAACACGCTCCTCTAACTGACTATCGTTTATATAACCTTCTTTTATAAGATATGCAATCACATCCTCCACATCATTTTCATCAAAGCCTTTAGCTAATAACTTTTTCTTTAGTTCATTGGAAAAATAATCTCTTTTTGAAAGTAGCTTGAAAGCATAGGACTTTATACTATTTTTCATATTCTCACCTTTGTTTATAATTGTGTACTTATTCTTATAATATATAGAGGGAGGAAATTTTTGGGAAAAGATAAAGTTTACATAATCCTTGTTAACTATAAAAACTGGGAAGATACTGCTGAGTGTTTAGAAAGTTTATTTAAACTGGATTATCTAAACTATCAGATAATTGTAGTTGATAACAGCGAGAATAATGAATCTGTGAAACATTTAATAAACTTTTTTGAAAGAAAATTTAACATATGGATACCTCCAGAGAATCCTTTAAGAGATAAATCTATTCCACCTATGGAGAATACTATCCCTTATCTATACTTAGAAGAAAATGAAGATAAAGAACTTATTCCTAAAAAAACAAATGTTAAAAATAAAGACCCAAAAGTTATTTTAATAAAAGCTAAGGAAAATAGGGGTTTTGCAGCAGGAAATAATCTTGGAATAAAATATGCTCTTAAAAATAATAATTTTAAATATGTATGGCTTTTAAATAATGATACTGTTGTAGAGAAAGATAGCTTGAAAAATATGGTTGAGTATATGAATAAAAATTCAGATGTTGGAGTTCTTGGTTCTAAACTTGTTTTATATTTTGAACCAGAGTATATACAAGTTGCTGGAGGAGGAAGATTTTCTAAGTTTTTACTTAGGGCTAAACATTTTGGAAGAATGTCCAAAATAGACGATTGGAAAGAAGAAGTTGAGCTTGACCATGTGATTGGAGCTTCTATGTTTGTAAGAAAAGAGATTATAGAAAGAGAATTAATGGATGAAGATTTCTTCATGTACGTTGAAGAAACAGAGTGGTGCACTAGAATAAAAAAAATGAGATACAGGCTTGTTTATTTCCCTAGAAGTATTGTTTATCAT
>JALWKR010000180.1 GCA_027081375.1 Persephonella sp. | reverse complement strand
TAACCCGCTTACCGAAAGTGATATCTGCCCGCGTTTAAGTAAAGCTAACGAGAAAAAGTCTGTTTTTTCGTTTTATTTGAATAAAAACAGTTCAAGGAAAGTTTTGGGCATCCATCACTTTTTTAGAGTATTGTGACTTATATTTTTCTTAAACACCCAAACGCACAAAAACGAATAGATTTAAAACCTATCAAAAGGTTAGTATTTTGGGAAAAATAGACATAACCCTTAGAGATATTATTCAGGAAATTCCTCCTAAGTTTGTTCAGTTGCTCTCTGGTAAAAAAGCTAAAAAACTTCTAGATACATCTCTACCAGAAGTAAAAGAAAGAAGAGCTGATTTTCTCGTTGAGCTTGAAGACGGCTCTATTTTTCATTTGGAACTGCAAACCCAAAACGATAAAAATATGCCTTTTAGAATGCTTGAGTATTTTGTTCTTATTTCTTCAAAGTATCCAAACAGAAAGATAAAACAGATGGTTTTATACGTAGGAGAGAAGCCTCTTAATATGAAAGACAGAATAGAAATAGAAAATCTTACTTTTAACTACCAGCTGAAAGACATAAGAGAGATAAGCTGTGAGGAGTTGTTTAAAAGTAACAGTCTGACAGATAAAATATTAGCAGTGTTATGTGATGTAAGAAATCCAGAGAAATATTTTAGAGGAATTTTAACAGAGCTTTATAAACTACCTGAAAGAGAAAGAAGGGATTACTTAAAAAAATTATTGAATTTGCTGACAATAAGGTCTAAATTAGTAGAAGAATTCAAGTTAGAGGTGAAAAAGATGCCAATAACATTTGATAGGGAAACTATTGAAAATCATCCTTTTTTCAAGGATGGGTTACAAAAAGGTAAACAAGAAGGTTTAAAAGAAGGATTAGAAAAAGCAAAACGTGAAGATGTGATAAAACTTCACAAAAAACTAAAAATGAGTGCAAAAGAGATTGCTGAAGTTTTAGAACTTCCTATTGATTTTGTTGAAAGCATCATAAAAGAGCTTAAATAGATAATAAATCAGTCGTGGAAATATAGTTTAGCTTTCTTCAGCTGAGATGAAACTTCTTCTAATTTTTCTAAAAAGTTATCTAGATGTTCTTCAAAGATGATAAGACGGTCTTTTCTCTCCTTTCCTTTAATTGTTTGAACTTCTGAGATTATAAGATAAAAACCATTTGAAGAACTTTTCACATCAAAAAAATAAGTTCTCCTACCAGCTTTAAAGCTGGTGGAGAACAGAGATTTCTTTGACATTACTTTTTCCTTTTTCTTCTCTCTATTCTGTTTTTATATTTAATGGCTTTCTTTTTCTTTTTAGGTTTTTCCTCTGCTTCTATGTTTGTTTGTGCTTTTTCTAATGTTTTTTCAGCCTCTTTTTCTAGTCTTTCCTGCTGTTCCTGAACCTGCTCTTCAGAGAATATCTCTACCTTAAACAGATACTCAGCAGAGTTTTGCTTTAGCTTAAACATCATATCTTCAAATAAAGCAAATGCTTCTTTCTTGTATTCAACAAGAGGATCTCTTTGAGCATAACCTCTAAGGTATACACTTTCTCTAAGTCTATCAAGAATATGAAGGTGCTCTTTCCATAGCTGATCCAGTACTTGAAGAATGATATATCTTTCAAATTCTCTCATTAAGTTAGATCCAAGCCTATTTTCTTTGGCATCATAAGCTTTAAAAATCTCTTCAAGAATATAATCTTCTAACTCTTTTCTATCCCATTCTTTCTCTCTGTCTATCTTTATTTCAACTCCAAGCCATTCTTTAAATGATTTTTCCAGCTCATCTAAATCCCATTTTTCCTGATATTCTTCTGCTGGAGCATACTTATCTATGTAAGATAATGCAACTTCTTCAATCCATCTTCTAACATCTTCTTTTAAATTAGCTCCTTCAACAATATCTCTTCTAAGAGCATATATAACCTGTCTTTGTTTATTCATTACATCATCAAACTCAAGAAGTCTTTTTCTTATCTGGAAGTTTTGAGCTTCAACTCTTTTTTGAGCATTTTCTATAGCTTTTGTTACCATTCCACTTTCAATTGGTTCTCCGTCTGGAATTCTCATTCTTTCCATTAGAGCTTTAAGTTTGTCACCACCAAAAAGCCTTAGTAAATCATCTTCTAGAGAAAGATAAAATCTTGATGAACCTGGATCTCCCTGTCTTCCTGCTCTACCTCTAAGCTGATTGTCAATTCTTCTGGACTCGTGTCTTTCTGTACCTATTACAGCAAGCCCTCCAAGTTCAATAACTTTTTTCTTCTCTTCAGCTGTTATCTTTTGAGCTTCTTGAAGTGCCTCCTTGTATTCTTCTTCTGTGGCTGTCTCAGGAGTTTTACCTTTTTTCTTAAGTATCTCTTTTGCAAGATATTCAGGGTTTCCACCAAGAAGAATGTCTGTTCCCCTACCTGCCATATTTGTTGCAATTGTAACAGCTCCTAATCTACCTGCCTGAGCAATAATCTCAGCTTCTTTCTCATGATGTTTTGCGTTTAATACATGATGTTTTATTCCTCTTTTCTTAAGAAGAGCTGAAAGATGCTCTGATGTCTCAATAGAAGCTGTTCCAACAAGAACAGGTCTTCCCTGTTTGTGAAGTTCCTCTATCTCTTTTATAGCAGCTTCGTATTTTTCTTTTTTTGTTTTGTATACAAGGTCTGGGTAATCTTTTCTTATAACTGGTTTATTTGTAGGAATAACAAGAACATCAAGGCCGTATATCTCTTTAAACTCTTCGGCTTCTGTTTCAGCTGTTCCTGTCATACCTGCTAGCTTTTCGTACATTCTAAAGTAGTTCTGATATGTAATAGAGGCTAATGTCTGGTTTTCTGCCTCTATTTTTACTCCTTCTTTTGCCTCTATTGCCTGATGAAGACCGTCAGACCATCTTCTTCCTGGCATTAATCTTCCTGTAAACTCATCAACAATAATAACCTCTCCATCTTTTACAACATAATCAACATCTCTATGGAAAAGGGTATTTGCTCTAAGGGACTGATTTATAGCGTGTAGGATTTCTATATTTCTTGGATCAAAAAGGTTTTCTATATTGAAATATTTCTCAGCTTTTTCAACTCCTTTATCTGTTAAAACTGCAGTTTTATTTTTCTCGTCAACTTCATAATCTTCATCTTTTACTAATGTTTTCACAAAAGCATCTGCAGTATAGTAAATAGATACATCCTCATCTGAAGGACCTGAGATAATAAGAGGTGTTCTTGCCTCATCTATAAGGATTGAGTCAACCTCATCAACAATAGCAAAATGATGACCTTTAACCTGAACAATCTGGTCTTTAGAGAAAACCATATTATCTCTCAAGTAGTCAAAACCAAACTCATTGTTTGTTCCGTATGTTATGTCTGCTTCATATGCTTTTCTTCTTTCTGTATCTACTGCATGGGTAAAAAAGTTTTTTCTTGCATCAATATTGTATTTTTCAGAAGGAAGAAGTTTTTCAAAAAATCCTTGAGGCCATACTCTCATATCCTTTTCTATTGCTTCCTGAAACTTCTCTTCATCAACCCATTCAACAAGGAAAGACTGCTGATTAGTATTTATAACTCCAACATCTAATCCTAAAAATTTGTATATAGAACCCATCCATACAGCATCTCTTTTTGCTAGATAGTCGTTTACAGTAACAAGATGTACTCCTTTACCTGTTAAGGCATTTAGATATA
>JALWKR010000179.1 GCA_027081375.1 Persephonella sp. | reverse complement strand
TAAAAGAACAGTCATATATTTTATTAGCTCCACACGTATCTCCTATCACTTTCTTTTTCTTAAGATAGACAAAAACCCTTCCTAAAGGAGCAAATTTTCCTGTCAATGGATCCTTTTCTGGCTTTATATGAAAAGTAATAGAGTGATCCTTAGCAATATAAACTTCTTTATTATACAAGTCATAAGCTTTTCCATCTTTAATGTATGGAGATTTTAACGTGAGACATGAAGAGTGATCAAACTCTCCAGCTAAAACAAAGCCATTTTCATAATATCTAACATAATAATCCCCATATTCATTTTGGAAATGCTCATAAGAACTCCCTAAAGGATTTCCTAAATCTGCAAAGTAAACATCATCTTGCTCTAAAGACGGTAGTCTGTGTGGTTCATCATCAGATAAAACAACTTCTGTATAGGAATTCCATCCTAAAAGCTTAGGAATAGCATAACCAAAGTAAATAGCGTTTTTAGGTTTTTTTAGGGTGTATACAGTTGTTCCATTTCTTTTTGTTTTTATATATTCAGGAGATGCATAGTTAATATATATATATCCTTTAAAATCTGATCCAGCATACGTAAGTTTTCCTTTTAGATAATTAAGCCATCGTATTGTATTTGATAAACTTCCTGAACAAGGGTCTTCACTTAGAGGATAATAAATTGTTTTATAAACATCTAATTTATATTTTTTACCTTTATAAAGAATATCCATCTTGGTACAAAGATGAGAATTGTTATTACAACATAGTTTTTCAACAGTAGTCGCATACGACTCAGCTATGTCATAGTCTATATAAGGGAAAACGTTTTTAGCGTTTCTAAAACCTTGGTTAGTGACTATTACTGTATTTGTTCTATCTTTTAATTCTTTATAAAAATTACCTACAGCCTCTAAATAATCTTTATCTGGATATCGAAAATGCCACTCTCTAAGAACTCTTCTATACTCATCCTGATTTATATATATTCCAGAAGCCCAATCAAAAAATAAACCTGCTGCTCCTAAAGCATTTAAGCTGTCATTTAAATACTGAATTCTTTTTGATATTAATTCATCTTTACCAAGATCAAAATAAAAATCTTTACATTCACTTCCATCACACATAATAAAAGGACCATTGGAATTCAAAGTATAGGTTTGTCTGTTTTCGTAAATCCATTCCATAAATTCATTATTATCTCCATTTGGATAGTAATATACTGCTGGCATCCATTCATAAATTATTGGTTTTACATTACTATTTAGTAGTTGAGAAATAAATTTTTCTATATCTTCTGCATCAGCAAATCCACCAACCTCTACTATCTGGAACTTTTTTATCCAGTTTAAAATTTCAGGATTTTCAGCAGCATCCCAGGGATAGACAGTAGCAAACACACCTTTTGTTTTTGGATACTGAATATTTTCTTGAGAAACAGCGAAGGAAAAAATAAATAAAAATGAAGTAAAAAAATAAATTAATACTCTCATAACCAACTCTCCCTTCTTGATATTTTCATATAAAGTTAAATCTAAATTCTAACGCAAACAACCCCTTGTTGCCTCAAAATATCAAAAACATATATTTAAACTAAGAAATCCAATGTTTAGGAGGGCTAAAAAAATGAGAGTGTACATTAAAGAAAAAGACGGAAAAGTAGAACTTTTAAATGCAGTAACCCATGAAGTAATTGCTGAATTCTCTGATGTCTCTGAAGCAGTTAAGTATGCTTTAGAAAATAACTATCAGCTTCCACTAAGGGCTGTTGATGGAGAATTTGTGACAGACAAAAAAGGAAATCCTGTTTATATAGACGACAAAGGTATTCTTGAGCTTGCGGACGGAACATTACTTGAAGGATGTAGAATATGCCCGAGATGTGGATGGATAGCTTACTGGCAGGAAGTTTTAGATGAGGATAAAGAACCTCGTGAATGCTATGTATGTCCTCATTGCGGATATATATTTGAGTGTACTCCTGAACCTGAGGATATTGGAGCAGGAGATTAAAAAGGGGCACATTGCCCCTTTTTTATGTTTGAACTTTTTCTTTTTCTGAAGTTTCTACTTTCTTTGAAGAAGTTTCAGCTTCTATCTCTTTAGCTTCAACAACTTTGTTTTCTTTTTCTTCTTCACCACTTAAAGAAGATTTAAAACTTCTAATACCTTCTCCAAGACCCTTTCCTATTTCAGGAAGTTTTTTAGCTCCAAAAAGAAGAAGCAAAATTCCAAATATTAACAAAAGTTCAGGTATACCAATACCGCCAAACATAATTGCCTCCTTTAAAGTTAACCTTTAATTTTCTCAATAGCTTTAATTATATCATTTATAGAATCTTCAATAACTTTAGGTTCCCAAACACCTATTATATGACCTTTTGGATCCAGTAGAAAAACTGTAGGAACTATTTTTTCTTTCTCAATACCGTTAACATTTACCTTTTCATAAACTCCATAACCTTTTATAGTTTCCATTATAGGATCACTTAGTATATAGAATGTAATATTATGATCATGTTTAAATCTTTTGTGTTCTTCTACAGGGTCTTTATCAATAACTACAGGAATAACTCCTAATTTTGCAACCCTATCAAGATTTTCTTTTAAAGGACAACCACTTCTATCACACCTTTTTCTTTCTTCTGTGGGAATAAAGTAAAGAAGTACATACTTATCTTCACCTAAAAGCTGACTTAAACATACTTTTCCTCTATCTGCCTCAGGTAAACAAAACTCTGGTGCAACCTCTCCTATTTTCTTTCTTTTGTCCTTAGCCATAATAACGAACCCCCTTTTTAGTTTTTAAATCTTCAAGTAGTTCATTCATATGTCTGAACCTGTGGTCTCCACCTGGATACATTTTTACATAAACTCCTATTTCATCAAAAAACTTCTTTGTTTCTTTGCTGTCAAGCAACTCATCCTCTTCATCTAAATAAATATAGAGCTTATCTTTAATTTTTGCTATTTCTTCTTTAGGAAGCTGTATATTTTTTAAAAATTCAACATGTTCTTCTGTAAAGGTGTACTCTTCTCCTGTTTTGTAGTTCACCTGCTTTCCTATTTGAGATTTTAAATCCTCATAAGGTTTTATAGTTGGGTTTATAACTACTCCCTGAACATCAAATTTGTAAGATAAATAGATAGTGTAAGCACCTCCTAAAGAAGTTCCCACAAGTAACAAAGGCTCTGCATTTTTCAGGTTAGAGACTAAAAATTCAAGCTGATAGATAGCTTCTCTTGTGTCATAGGGCAAAGTTGGGGCAATAACATTTCTTGCTCCAAAGAACTCTTTTAGTCTGTTTACTTTGTCTCCATACCCTGCTGAATTGAAACCGTGAATATAAATTACTTTCATATACACACCTCTTGAAATTTTTGTTCTCTATAATATATTAATGTGTCTGTAATGTGAAAAACGAAATAAAAAAACTTGACAATTGAAAAAAATTTAATATATAATTTTTATCCTCTTGGTTGTGCTGGCGTAGCTCAGTCGGCAGAGCAGGTGATTTGTAATCACCAGGCCGTGGGTTCGAGTCCCACCGCCAGCTTTTAAATTGAATATGGAGGAGTCGCCTAGCCTGGCCAATGGCGGGAGACTGTAAATCTCCTGGCGTATGCCTGCGCAGGTTCGAATCCTGCCTCCTCCACCATTAAATAGGTTGGGCGGGAGTAGCTCAGCTGGTAGAGCATCTGCCTTCCAAGCAGAT
>JALWKR010000178.1 GCA_027081375.1 Persephonella sp. | reverse complement strand
CTCTCAGCCATCTCTTTTTATAATCACAAACCGTTAATGGGAGCTCTCCTACTGTTTATGTCTGGTTTTTTTGACCTTATGGATGGTGTTGTAGCAAGAGAAACAGATAAAGCTTCAAAATTTGGAGCTGTTTTTGACTGGCTTGCTGATAAGATAGTAGATGGTGTTGTTCTTTTTTCTATTGGTTTAGCTTATTCAACTCCTGCCTTAACTATAATAGCTGTTATTGGAACAATGCTTCACACATTTATAAAGCCTGTTGCATATGCAGAAATAGGCTTTGCTAATAGGGAAAAAGGTAAGATTGATGATCCTCTTGAAGGAATAGGATTTTTTGGCAGACCTGAAACTCTTCTTGCAATAATACTATTTTCTATATTTGAACATTTTCATATTTTTGGTGGATTGCAGACAGGTTTTACAATAATAACAGCTCTTATTATTCTCTCTTTACTCCAAAGAGTTATTTATTTATACATAAAATACAACAAAGACTATGACTAAAGGGGAAAAGCATGAACCGCCCGTACACAATAATAGTTTCTGAAGTTACAATTGATGGAAAACTAACTCTTAGAAAAGGTGTATCCTCAAAAGAAATAATGAAATTTATGGATGAAGAAGCAACAAGATATCTCCATCAACTTAGAGCAAAAGTAGATGGGATAATGGTTGGAGCTGAAACAATAAGAACAGATAATCCATTTTTAACAGTTAGATATGCAGAGGGGAAAAATCCAACAAGAATAGTCCCAACATCAATGGCAGATATTCCTGAAGATGCTAACATTTTAGAAAAACATGCACCAACTATTATTGTAACTTCAGAAAAAGCCCCAGAAGAAAAGGTAAAAAGTTTAGAAGAAAAAGTAGAAGTTATAAGATGTGGAGAAGAAAGAGTAGATCTTATTAAAATGATGGACGTTTTATACCAAAAAGGTATAAAAAATCTTATGGTTGAAGGGGGTTCAACATTAAACTGGAACCTTATAAAACTTGGTCTTGTAGATGAAATAAGACTTATTCATATGCCTTTTATTGTAGGTGGAACTGATACACCAACATTGGTAGGAGGAGAAGGATTTTCATCTTTAGATGAGGTAGTAAAAGCAAAATTAAGAGCACATTTTTTAAGAGGTTCACATCTAATAACAGAGTGGGAAATAAAGTATGAAGATTAAAGTTTTATACTTTTCTTCAATAAAAGATAAGTTAAAGAAAAAAGAAGACATACTTGATATAGGTGAAAACACCACATTAGAAGATGTAATATCTCTTTTAAAAGGAAAATATCCTGAGATTGCTGAAAGTTTAGATAAAAGCATGTTTGCTGTTAATGAAGAGTATGCAGATAAAGATAAGATTTTAAAAGAAGGTGATACTGTAGCAGTTATTCCACCTGTTAGTGGCGGCTAATAAACATTTTCAATAATCCTATTTAACCATCTAATTATCTTTTTTTTCTCCTTGTTATAATATTTCAAAATATAAATTTTAGGGAGAAGAAATGGCTCAAACATTAAAAGAGTTTCTTGAAGAAAACCATTTAACATTAAATGATAATGCTAAGTTGCTATTTGAAAAGTTAGGATTGCCAATAGATGTTCTTAAAGATCTTGAGGAAAAATACGGAAAATCAGACAAAATGTCTAAGTCTAAACATAATACTGTTGATCCTGATGAGATGATAGAAAAATACGGTGCAGATACAGTTAGACTCTACATACTATTTGCTGCACCACCTCAAAATAGTTTTGACTGGATTGATAGTGGAATAGAAGGAGCTCACAGATTTTTAAAGAGAGTATGGAATTTTGTTTTAGATAAAGCTGCAGAAATAAAAGATGTAACTTACTCAAAAGAAGATTTTAAAAATCTGCCAGAAGAAGATCAAAAACTAAGGAGAAAACTCCATCAAACAATTAAGAAAGTAAATGAAGATATAACAAAAGAGTATCAGTTTAATACAGCAATAGCAGCTATTATGGAGCTTGTTAATGAACTTACTTCTTACGAAGGAAACAACAAAAAGGTCTTAAAAGAAGCTGTTGAAAATCTCCTTCTCCTTTTATCTCCATTTACTCCTTTTATAGCAGATGAGCTCTGGAGAGAAATAGGAAATACAGGTTTCACTATTCAGCAAAAATTCCCTGAACCAGATGAAGAAGCTTTAATAGAAAAAACAAAAGAAATTCCAGTTCAGATTAACGGTAAAGTAAGAGGAAAAGTAGTTGTTCCTGCTGATGCAGATGAAGAAACAGTAAAAAATGCAGCTTTTGAAAATGAAAACATTAAAAAATGGATTGAAGGAAAGGAAATTGTTAAAGTTATTTTTATAAAAGGAAAAATTTTAAATATAGTAGTAAAAGGATAGGAGAGAAAAATGGGCTATAAAAAAATACTTGTTGGATACGATGGTTCTGAACCTTCAGAAAAAGCATTATCAAGGGCAATAGCTTTAGCAAAAGAGTTTGAAGCTGAGCTCTGTATTGTTGGGGTTGTAAGACCTTTTGAGTTTGCAGCGATAGATTTTATACCTCCTGAAGAGATAGAAGAGTACGAAAAAGAAGAGTTAACAAAAGAGGAAAAGTATCTTAAAAAAGCAGCAGAAAAAGCAAAGGAAGCTGGTATTGAGCCAAAGCTTAAAGTGATGGAAGGAGAACCTGCTGAAGAATTAATGACTTACGCAGATGAAAATGGTTGTGATTTAATAGTTGTTGGATATAGAGGAGTTGGTGGATTTAAAAGAATGCTTTTAGGATCAACCGCTGCTAATCTAGTTAAATATGCAAATCAAGATGTGCTTGTTGTAAAACAGAAATAGTTAGTTTAAAAATATTTGGCCTGTTAATTTAGATCTGTTAAAATTATGTTTTGTAAGGGCTATATGGAAAGAGAATATGTTTATCCCATAAATAGTCTATTTCAGGGAATTAGATCAATTGATAATAGTTACTATTAAGCTTTGCATTTAAACAGAAAATATATTCCTGCGTAAGTTGGCTTTTTACAAGCATTAGCGAGAATATAATAGGTTTTATCTGAACTATGTGGGATAGAAAGGTTTAAACTAGAAGACATTTGGGATTAATTTTACGAGATTTAGAAATTGTGTGAAATTTAGATACAATAGAAAGAAATATAATTGAAGTTTTGTTTAGTCTAGTTCACATATAAAATTTGGGTTGTTTCAAAAGGAAATAATACTTATCAGGTCTTATCTTTATAATTTTTAATAACTTCTTCAACAAAATCCAAAGGAAGTTTGAGAATTTCAGCTATTTTTTTAGCATCCCATCCTGTAGCTTGATGTAGATTTATAACATCTTCTCGTTTTGCCTCATCTTTTCCTCTTTTAAACCATGGATGCTTTTCCATAGTTTCTTTATCTAGTGTTATAGGCATCTTTTTCACCTCTAACTCAAATTCTTCTACTAATTTAGGTCTTATTGTTAATAGGTTCAATAATTTCTTTAAATAATCTCCCCTTTCCCTTTCTGGAAGTTTGTAAAGCTCTGTTAAAAGTGCCCTAAAATACTTTTCAGGTTCTCTTACATCACATAATACTGCTAATATTTTATCTGTCAAACTATCGCTTTTAAACAACTCTTCACAGCTTATTTCTCTTATGTCCATTAGCTTATAGCTATAGCTTAAGTTTTCCGTTTCTATACTGTCTTTCATATTTAAAGGTTTTTCTCCAACATAT
>JALWKR010000177.1 GCA_027081375.1 Persephonella sp. | reverse complement strand
CCTCATTTTCTAGTTCTTTGATAACTCCTTCAAGAATTGTTTTAGCTCTTTTATCCTTTAAAGAAGAAAAAAATTTTTTTGCTCTTTCGTCTAATTGAAAGAAAGAAGTTATAAGAAGTATATGCTCTATTTTCCCTAGCATAACAACATCTTTTATACCTTCCTCTTTCATTAAGTTAATAAGAGTTTGGGCTTTTCCGAAAGGTATCCACTTTACAGGAGCATATCTTTCTATTTTTTTATCTGTTATTGATTTTAGACCGAAAAATGTGTTTATTCCAAAAACTGTTAAATCTTTTCCTTTTTCTCTTGCAGATTTAGCGAAGATTAATGGAAGCTGTCCTGAACCAGCTATGAGACCAATTTTGTTCATCCTCTTTTTGATGCCTCAGGAGCAATGCCTCTCTTTGATGTTTTTACAAAATCAAGAAGTAACTTTATTTCTGGAGTAAGAGGAAGCTTTTCTTCTACTTCTTTTATTCCCTCTGATAACGTTGGAGCTTTTCTAAAAAGTATTCTGTAAGCTTCTTTTATTAGCTTTATCTGCTCTGATGTAAAACCTCTTCTTTTTAAACCTACTAGATTTAAACCATACAACAATACATGATTTTTAGATGCTCTTGTGAAAGGTGGGACATCTTTATCAACTGCTGAGGCACCTCCAACCATAGCATAATCACCAACTCTGCAGAACTGATGGATAGGGGTTAGTCCCCCTATAAATACATAGTTTCCTATCTTTACATGTCCAGCTAGTGTTACGTTGTTAGCAAGAATAGTATCGTGGCCAACTTTACAGTCATGAGCAATATGAACATATGCCATTAGATACGTATTATCTTCTATTCTTGTTATACCATCATCAAAGCTTGTTCCTCTATGAATTGTGCAGTATTCCCTTATAACAACATTATTTCCAATTTCTACAAAGGTTTTTTCTCCCTTGAAACCTAGATGCTGAGGAATATTCCCTATTACTGCCCCTTCAAAAATTTGACAGTTTGAACCTATTTTTGTGAAATTCTTGATTTTTACATTGGAAGATATTTCTGTGTTATCTCCAATCTCCACTTCATCTTCAATAATAGAAAAAGGGCCAATTTTTACATTGGCCCCAATTTTTGCTTTTGGTGAAACTATAGCTGTAGGATGTATATCTACACTCAACTATATTCCCTTTATACAAGTAAGCTTTTTAATACTTCTTTAGGTTGAACACCTACTTTTGTGTCAACAATCTGGCCGTTCTTAAATACCATTATTGTAGGAATAGCTCTAATTCCATATCTCATTGCAATATTTGGGTTTTCATCAGTGTTGAGCTTACATATTTTTGCCTTTCCTTCTAACTCCTCAGCAAGCTCCTCTATAATAGGAGCTATTAATCTACAAGGTCCACACCAAGGTGCCCAAAAATCTACGAGAACAGGAATATCAGAATTTAATACTTCTTGCTCCCAGTTCTGCTCGTTTACTATACAAACTTTTCCAGCCATGTTATTTATCCTCCTTTAATAATAACTTATATATTTCCAACGCTTTTTTATTTTTGATATAGTAACAGACTATAGAGCCCTCTCTTTTATAACCTAGTATACCTTTATTCCTGAGCACTGACAAGTGCTGGGAAACATTTGGTTGAGGTAGTTCAAGGGCTTCCCAGATATGCTTTACACATTTTTTCCCACTGCTTAGAAAGCCTATTATCTTCAATCTACTAGGGTGTGCTAGTGCTTTTAACAATTCTGCATTTTCTTCTAAAAATTCTTCATCTTGCCATTTTTCATTATCAACAATTTCATAATCCATGATTCCACCCTTAATGATATTAGAATATTATGATTGTAATATTATAATATATATTGTTATTATTGCAATTTTTGAAATCTAATCAAGGTTATACTGCTTTATTTTCCTGTAAAGAGAAGACATATCAACTTCCAAGGCTTTTGCAGCCTCTTTTATATTATTGTTATATTTTTCTAGAGCAAGTTTTATCATCTCTTTTTCTGCTTCTTCTTTTACCTGTTTTAAAGGTTTTATTTCTCCTGAGGATTTCTTTTTAACTAATTTGTTTTTTAATATGTATGGAGGAAGATCTTCAGCAGTTATCTTGTTATTCTGTGCAAAAATACAAAGGCGTTCCATAAGATTTTTTAATTCTCTTATATTTCCTGGCCAGCTGTACTTTAGCAGATATTCCTCAACTTCTTCTGTAAGTTCTGGTTTACTTATCTTATTTTCTAAACAGCTTTTCTCCAAGAAATGTTCAGCAAGAAGGATTATATCTTTTCCTCTTTCCCTTAATGGAGGAACATATATTTGAACAACTGCCAAACGAAAATATAGATCCTGTCTAAACCTGCCTTCTTCTATCTCTTTTTCTATATCTTTGTTTGTTGCAGATATTACCCTTAAATCAACTTTTATCTTCTGATTGCTTCCAAGCCTTGAAAACTCCTGTTCTTCTAAGACCCTTAAAAGTTTTGCCTGAGAAGATAAACTCATATCTGCTACTTCATCAAGAAACAGTGTTCCCCCATTTGCTATTTCTAGTTTTCCAGGTTTTCTATTTACAGCTCCAGTAAAGGCTCCTTTCTCATATCCAAAAAGTTCACTTTCTAAAAGATCATCAGGAATAGCTGCACAGTTTATATCAACAAAAGGTTTTTCCCTTCTACTACTTAACTGATGTATAGCTTTTGCAACTAACTCTTTACCTGTTCCGTTTTCCCCAAGAATCATCACCCATGCGTTTGTTTTTGCAACTTTTTCAATCTGCTGTTTTAGTCTTTTTATAGGTTCACTTTCTCCAATTATCTCTATATTTTTTTCAGCTTTTTCCTTCAAAAACTGAAGCTCAAGCTCTTTTTGAAGTTCTTTTTCTGCTTTTTGAATAACAGCAAGAATAGATTCTGTAGAGATAGGCTTTTCTAAAAAATCAAAAGCACCTTCTTTTAAAGCCTTAACAGCAATAGGAATATTCGCATGACCAGATATCATAACAATTTTCGTGTAGGGGTTTTGCTCTTTAACAAAAGAGATAAGGTCAAGACCTTCTCCATCAGGAAGCCATACATCTAAAAAGATGATATCGTAATCTTTTTCTTTGAGTTTTTCCTTTGTTTCTCTTATAGAATGCGTTACATCTATAGAATAACCTTCGTCTTCCAGAATGTCTTTCATTAACTGGGTTATATTCTTTTCATCATCTACAACTAATATAGAAAGATTTGACATCTAATTTCCTCTTAAACTAGGATTATACTCCTAATATAATCTTTCCAATATTGTATACAATAAAAGATGTTATCCATGCAGATGTAAAACTTATAAGAACTGATATCCCAGTCCATTTCCAGCTATTTAGTTCCTGTTTTATAGCAAATACTGTCGCCATACATGGAGTATAAAGAAGAAGAAATACTAAAAATGAAAAAGCAGTTAAAGGAGTAAATGAGCTTCTCACAGCATGAATTAGAGAAGTTTCTTCCTCTCCCTCTTCTTCTCCATTGGATATATCTATTCCAAATATCTTAAAAACAGACTTAACTGCGTCAACAAAAGCCTGTATAAAACCTTTACCAATTTCTTTTAGTCCTTCTTTGAAAGGTTTTGCTTCAGGTTTTTCTTCTATCATTTCACCAGAGTAAATGTTTCCCATAGTGGAGATAACAACCTCTTTTGCAACAAAACCAGATATTAAAGCCCCTGCTGCTTCCCA
>JALWKR010000176.1 GCA_027081375.1 Persephonella sp. | reverse complement strand
AGGGAATAACAGGAAAAGTCTGGAAACATGGTGTTCCTATAGCAATTCCTGACGTATCAAAAGAGGAAGAGTTTTTAAACAAGCTTAGAAGGGATTTAAAAAATGAAAAAAGAAAAATCTCTTTTATTGCTGTTCCAATAAAGATAAAAGATAAAGTTATTGGAGTTATAGGAGTAGACAAGGTTTACGATAAAGAGCCTTTAAACGTGCATACAGAGTTTTTAACAATGATAGCAAACCTTTTAGGAAGTTATATAAAACTTTATGTAGATTTTGAAAATGAAAAGAAAAAAATAGAAGAAGAGAGAAATTACCTTCAGGCTCAGCTTAACACAATAATGTCTAAAACTGGTGTTGATGGAATTATTGGAAAAAGTAAAAAGATTTTAGAGCTGGTAGATATAATAAAGCAGGTATCTAAAACTCCAGCAACAGTTTTGTTAACAGGAGAAAGTGGAGTTGGTAAAGAGGTTTTCGCCAGAGCTATTCATAATCTTTCAGATAGAGCTGATAAGCCTTTTATAAAGATAAACTGTGCCGCTATTCCTGAAGATTTACTTGAAAGTGAGCTTTTTGGATATGAAAAAGGAGCTTTTACTGGAGCCCATACCCAAAAAAAAGGAAAATTTGAGCTTGCCAATGGGGGAACTATCTTTCTTGATGAGATAGGAGATATGCCTCTTTTACTACAGTCAAAGCTTTTAAGGGTTCTTCAGGAAAAAGAGATAGAAAGATTAGGAGGCTCAAAACCTATAAAAGTAGATGTTAGGATTATAGCTGCAACAAACAAAGATTTAGAAAAGATGGTATATGAAGGAACCTTCAGAGAAGACCTTTACTATAGACTTAATGTTGTTCATATAAAAATACCACCTTTAAGAGAAAGAAAGGAAGATATTCCTGTTCTTGTTTTTTATTTTCTAAACAAGTTCAACAAGATGTACAACAAAAATTTAACTATTTCAAAAGAGCTTCTTGATGTTTTTATAAACTACAGTTGGCCTGGGAATGTTAGGCAGCTTCAAAACACAATAGAAAGAATGGTTATACTATCAAAATCAAAAGTTCTTGAGTTTAAAGATCTTCCTCAAGATATAAAAAATCAGCTAAAACAGCAGGAAGAAATATATAAAACAGATAAAATAAAAATAAAAACTGCTTTAAACAAAAGCTTTAAACTTCCTAAAACAGTTGAAGAGATTGAAAGAGAAGCTATTATAAAGGCTCTTGAAGAAACAGGATATGTTATTAAAAAAGCAGCTAAACTTCTTGGGATGACTCCCCGTCAAGTAAGATACAGGATAGATAAGTATAATATCCCTTTAAAAAGATAATTAACCTTTGCTACTTAAAGACCTATATATCTCAAAACTTTCTAAAGCTGCTCCTGTTTCTAAACTTTCTTCAGCTTTTTTAATTGCCTCGGTAATATTTTCCCCAATTCCATAACTATAAATAATAAGACCTGCAGTTATAACAGCCCATTTTTTTAAAGGGATATCTTCATTATTTAAAATATCACTGCAAAGCTTTGCATTTTCCTCAGGAGATAATGTTTCTGATATATTGATACTTTCCATATCTTTAGGAATTATGGAGATAGAAAATATCTTATTTGTTATAACCTTTGTTTCCCTATCAGGGAAAGGTTCTATGCCACCTTCTAACCCTTTTACAACAAAAATATTTTTAAAACCGCTGTGGGATGCTATCTGAATATACTTATCTAAAAATTTTGAATGCGTCATTCCAATAAGAACTTTTGTTGTTTTAAAAGGATTTAAAATTTTCTCAATAGTGTTTAAATACGTTCTTAGACCAAACTCTCTTCTTTTTGGAAGTAAAGAAGCTAGTTTTGTAGACATAAACTTTTGATGGTAAAAGGCAAATCCTGAAAGTTCCAAAGTTTTTAATATATCATCCTTATCTGATAATACTCCACATCCCATATGTCTTAAAATGTCGTAATAAGTTACTCCATATTTTGACGGCACATTTTCATTACCATGACCTACAATCTTTGCTCCTGCTCCTGATGCTATAAAAATAGCAGATGGAAGAATATGTATAGACCTGTTCTTTCCGTCA
Source organism: Persephonella sp. (assembly GCA_027081375.1). GTDB lineage: Bacteria > Aquificota > Aquificia > Aquificales > Hydrogenothermaceae > JAADDV01. The sequence continues at coordinate 1,637 of JALWKR010000176.1, read as the reverse complement.
TACCCAACAGCAAGATCAACTGGTTGAAACTCCTGTGCCTCTATATGATTAACAGTTTCTTTTGTAGCATCTATAAATCCTTCTAGCTCCTCTATTGAAGCATACTTTACTCTCATTATTCCCCAGAAGGCACCTGTCTGTATATCTGTTGTGTCACCATTTAGTATTTCTTTTTGAGCATTGTAGGCTTCTTCATAGGAAAGGTCTTTCCATCTTTCTTTTCCAACACCAATTTTCTTAATAAATTCCTGCATACTCTCTCCAAAAATAAAAACTTGATATAAAATTTTAAAAGAAAATATCTCCTGAGGTTAAATATTATGAGAATACACTATTTTCAACATGTTCCCTACGAAACTCCTGCAAATATATTCAAATGGGCTAAAGAAAGAAATATCACTATGTCTGGTACTCACCTTTATAAAAACGAACCTTTCCCTGATTTTTCATCCTTTGATATGCTTCTAATAATGGGTGGACCTATGGGAGTTTATGATGAAGATAAATATCCATTTTTAAAAAAAGAAAAAATATTTATAGAAAATTCTATAAAGCTTGGAAAAAAAGTGTTAGGTATATGTTTAGGGGCACAGCTTATTGCAGAAGTTATGGGAAGTAAAATATACAGATGTGAAAACAAAGAGATAGGATGGTTCCCTGTATTTAAAACAGATGAAGCTGAAAACTCAAAGTACTTTTACGATTTTTCTGAAAAAATAGAAGTTTTCCACTGGCACGGAGATACCTTTGATCTTCCCAAAGGGACAAAGCATATCTTCTACAGTGAAGGATGTAAAAATCAAGCTTTTGAAAGTGAAGATGGAAAAGTCCTAGGTCTTCAGTTTCATTTTGAAGTTGATGAAGATACTGTTAAAACATGGATAAAAGAAGGAGAAGATGAGATTAAAAGCAGTGGAAAATATATACAAAGCCCAGAAGACATGCTTGCTGATAAACAACTTTTTGAAAACTTAGAAAAGCACCTTTATATTCTTATGGACAGGTTCACAGGAATTTAACAGAAAAAAGAGAAAATAGAAAAAAACTTTGTGAAAGGAGGCTTCATGAAAAAAATTATTTTTCTTTTAAGTATATTAGCTGTAATAACAGGAAAAGCTGTTGCTTATGAAGATGTATCAGCAGAAGAGTTTGCAAAGCTTTTAAAAAAAGAAAATGTGTTTTTACTAGATGTTAGAACACCAGAAGAATATCAAAAAGATGGACATATAAAAGGTGCCAACCTAATTCCTATTCAGCTTTTTAGATATATTTACCTTGGAGGAATTGGAATAAAAGATAAAAAAGTTCTTGTTTACTGCAGAAGTGGGAACAGAAGTGTTACAGCTAGCAAAATGTTAGACAGCTGGGGAGTTAAAGAGGTATATAATCTTAAAGGTGGTATAAAAGAGTGGAAAGCTAAAAAACTTCCTGTTGTTTACGGTTTTGAGAAGTAGGAGCGTTTCTCCTACTTCTTATATCTGCAAAAATCTTTTAAAGGACATTTCTCACATAAAGGTTTTTTTCTGCAAATTCTCTTGCAATGTTCTACAATTCCTGCATGATACTCCTGAAAAAGAACTACATCTTCTTGAAGGTTTCTATGAAAGAAACTCTGCAAACTATCATAAGAAATATCT
>JALWKR010000175.1 GCA_027081375.1 Persephonella sp. | reverse complement strand
ATTATATCCTGAGAAGGCATAGTGATTGGTTTTCCGTGAGCAGGAGACAGAATATTTTGAGTAGAAAGCATTAGAACATAAGACTCTATTTGTGCCTCAACAGATAAAGGCACGTGAACAGCCATCTGGTCACCGTCAAAGTCTGCGTTAAATGGTGGACATACTAGTGGGTGTAGTTTTATAGCTTTTCCTTCAACAAGTACAGGTTCAAACGCCTGTACAGACATCCTGTGTAGAGTAGGAGCCCTGTTTAGTAGAACTGGATGCTGTTTTACAACTTCTTCAAGGCATTCCCATACTTCAGGAGCCCTTTCTTCTACCATTCTTTTAGCATTTTTTATAGATGTTGCGTAACCTTTTTCTTCTAGTCTTCTGTATATAAACGGTTTAAATAGCTCTAATGCCATTATCTTAGGAAGACCACATTCATGCATTTCAAGTTCAGGTCCAACAACAATTACAGAACGCCCAGAGTAGTCAACTCTTTTACCAAGGAGGTTCTGTCTAAATCTTCCTTGCTTACCTCTAAGAGAGTCAGAGAGAGATTTTAAAGGTCTGTTATTTTGAGTAACAATTCTTCCTCTTCTTCCATTGTCAATAAGAGCATCTACAGCTTCCTGAAGCATTCTTTTTTCGTTTCTGATAATAATCTCAGGAGCATCAAGCTCAATAAGTCTTTTAAGCCTGTTGTTTCTGTTAATAACTCTTCTATAAAGGTCATTAAGGTCAGATGTTGCAAATCTTCCACCATCAAGAGGGATTAAAGGTCTTAAGTCTGGAGGGATAACAGGGATTACATCAAGAATCATCCATTCAGGTCTGTTACCTGATTTTATAAATCCTTCAATAAGTCTTAGTCTTCTTACTAATTTCTTTAATTTTTGTTCTGCTACTTCTTTGAGAATTGTCTGTCTTACACTATCTTTTATTACTTCAAATACAGGAATATCAGGATTTGTTTCTCTATATTTTTTATAAAGCTTTTCTATTGCTTCAGGACCTTTTGCTACCTCAAAAGCATCTTCACCAAGTTCTTCTACATACTTTTTGTAGTCTTCTTCATGTAATAGTTGACCTAATTCTAAAGAGGTATCTTTTGGATCTATAACAACGTAATACTCTTTTGTTAAAATTGCATCAACCTCTTTATCAGTAGGTATAACTTCTCCAAACTTTATACCTACTTCTGCAAGTCTTCTAGCAACTTCTGTAATAACTTTTTTATATAATCTTTCTTGATTTTCTTTAAACTCAGGACCAAGTTCATCATATCCTATAGCATAGGATTTCATCTCTTTTCTAAGCTTTTCTGCATAAGCCTCAAGATCAATTCTTGAGAGAATATCCTTTACCTTTTCAGCTCCCATTCCATATTCGTATTTTTCTGAGTGTTCGTACTCGTAAGCTTCTCTAAACTCTTCTTCTGACTTAACATAAAGTTTTACATACTTAGTTAAAGCTCCATCCATTAATGGAATTGTGTTTGGATCATTTTCAAAGGCTTCTTCCTGATCTTCGTCTGGATGTTCAACAATAAGGTAAGACTCAAAGTATATAACCCTTTCTATATCTCTTGATGTTAATCCTAATAGATTTCCAATTTTTGATGGAGTTGATTTTAAATACCATATGTGAGCAACAGGAGAAGCAAGTTCAATATGCCCAAATCTTTCTCTTCTTACATCAGATCTAGTTACTTCAACTCCACATCTATCACAAATTGTTCCTTCATACTTTTTCTTTTTATACTTTCCACATAAACATTCATAGTCTTTTACAGGTCCAAATATCTTTGCACAGAATAAACCGTCTTTTTCAGGCTTTAAAGTTCTGTAGTTTAATGTCTCAGGTTTTTTAACTTCTCCATATGACCAGCTTCTAATAACTTCTGGAGAAGCTAAAGTAAGTTTTATACTTTCAAATGGCATTAAGCCTTTTGCTTTGTTTTCGTCTATCAAGGTATAAACCTCCTAAAAGTTTCTTAAAAAGGGAAGGAAAACCTTCCCAAAATACTATTTTCTAAAATAGTTCTTTTTTCTCTTTACCTTTTGAAACTATATCAACTTGATCACATGCTTCTTTGCTTCCATCTTCAAATGTACACTGAACGTCAAGGGCTAGAGCTTTAAGCTCTCTAACAAGAACTTTAAATGATTCAGGAACACCTATATCGTAGTAGTACTTACCTTTAATGATAGACTCATAAACTCTTTTTCTACCTTCTATATCGTCAGACTTAACAGTGAGCATCTCCTGGAGAGTATAAGCTGCACCGTGAGCTTCCAGTGCCCAAACTTCCATTTCTCCAAATCTCTGACCACCGAACTGTGCTCTACCACCAAGAGGCTGTTGAGTAATAAGAGAGTATGGACCTGTAGAACGTGCGTGAATCTTATCATCAACCATATGGATAAGTTTTAGCATATACATATATCCTGCAGTAACTTCAAAATCAAATGGTTCTCCAGTTCTTCCATCTATAAGAGTCATTTTTCCATTTGTTTTAAAACCAGCCTTATCAAGCATTTTCTTAATATCTTCTTCTGTTGCACCTTCAAAAACAGGAGTTCTAACAGGAATACCTATCTGAGTAAGATCTTTAACAACTTCTTTTAAGGTTTCTTCATCTAAAGTGTGGAGATACTCCTCTAAGAACTTAACATCCTCATCTCTGTACTTTTGGACAAGTTTATCATCTGTATCGTTAGCTATCTTATAGTACTCAACAATCTTTTTGATAATCTCTTCTTTAGAATTTACCTTCTTAAGTTCCTCTTCAAGTTTCTTTCCTAGGTTTTTAGCAGCAAGTCCAAGATGAGTTTCAAGAATCTGTCCAACGTTCATACGTGAAGGAACACCTAGAGGGTTTAGAACTATATCTACTGGAGTTCCATCTTCCAAAAACGGCATATCTTCTTCTGGTAGAACAACGGAGATAACCCCTTTATTTCCGTGTCTACCAGCCATTTTATCACCAACCTGTATTTTACGCTTTTGGGCAATGTAGACTTTTACAAGTTCATTAACACCAGGCTTAAGATCTGAACCTTTTAAAACAGTAGCTTTCTGTTTCTCATAAATATTTTCCCAGAGCTCTATTTGAAGTTTAGCTTTAGAAACTATATCTTCAACCTTTTTAGCAACTGTTTCATCTGAAAGGAATCCTGATGGGTTAACAACAATAAATCTTAAAACCTGTTCAGCTTTATCTTCTGTAATTTTTTCTCCTTTCTTAATTACAGTTTTTCCAGCAATTTTTATATCCCTTGGAACTTCCTGACCAATAATAAGCTGTTTTACAAGTTCATCTCTTCTAGAGAGGATAAACTTCTTCTTCTCTTCAAGTTCTTTTTCAAGTTTTTGAATTTCTTCTTCTGTTAGCTGTTGCAGATACTTGTCTGTTTTCTTTCCTGGTTTCTTTCTAGCAAATACCTGTACATCAACAACAATACCTTCAACTCCTGCAGGAACTCTAAGAGATGAGTCCTTAACGTCTGCAGCTTTTTCTCCAAATATTGCAAGAAGAAGCTTTTCTTCAGGAGTTGGCTGGCTTTCACCTTTTGGAGTTACTTTTCCAACAAGGATATCACCAGGCTTTACATAAGCACCGACTCTGATAATGCCATGTTCATCTAAGTTTGCTAAAGCCTTTTCAGATACACCAACAACGTTTCTTGTAATTTCTTCAGGACCTAGTTTTGTTTCTCTAGCTTCACATTCAAACTC
>JALWKR010000174.1 GCA_027081375.1 Persephonella sp. | reverse complement strand
CCTTTCAAAGCTCAGCCAATTAAATGGATTGATAAAGATGGAAATGATATAACAGAAAAAATGTGTAACCCTGCAGGTTTTGTAAAAGTTGATGCAAACTATGGAAAACCTTATGAAGAGTTAGATGGTCCAGACTGGCCTAAAAAATACCAAAATCCTATTTATAAAAATGTATTTGCAGCAGGTATTGCTTTTGCACCTCCAGGACCTTTATCTGAGCCAGGAAAAGCTCCTGACGGTACACCAATAGGACCAACTCCTCCAAGAACTGGTTATACTGCTGAGCTTTCAGGAAGAGCTGCTATCTTAAACATTGTAGATATGATAGAAGGAAGAGAACCTTCTCATACTGCTTCAATGGCTGAAACACCAGGGCTTTGTGTTGCTTCAATGAAAAACCACTGGGTAACTGGAGAAGCAGCTACTATAGCAATTTATCCTGTAGCTAGAAACTATGCTAAATATCCTGAGTACGGAAGAGATTTAGACCTATGCGTAGCTGAAATAGGACTTGCAGGTTCATGGTTTAAAGCAATGCTACACTATGCATTCCTTTATAAACTTCAAGCTAAGCCAGGCTGGAAACTTATACCTTAATTAAAATTTTTGGAGGTAACAAAAATGCCAAGACATAAAGTAACTGCAAAATTTGTTTTTACAGAGGCAGATAGAAAAAAAAGAAAAAATATTTTCTTCCAGCTTTATAGATTTATTATCTTAGGTCTTCACTTCTGGAAACTATCTAGAATGTCTCACTAAAAAAAACCTCCCGTATGGGAGGTTCCCTTGTAAAATCTTTTTACAAATCAAAATCTATACCATATAATATAAAAATCAGAGTTTTCTGTTAGTAATAAGATTACAATTTAGGAAAAGAATCGTGCCAGAAAACAATAAAGGAAATAACAATAAAGATGTAAAAAGTTTAAAAGGACCTGAAAAAGCAGCTATTTTATTATCTCTTCTTCCTGAAGAAGAAGCTGCAAAAATATTTAGATATTTAAAAGAGCACGAAATTGAAAAGTTAGTAAAACAGATACTTACAATAGAAACTCCTTCTAAAGAACTAGCAAAATCTGTTTTAGAAGAAGCATATGATACTTTAAAAGAGCTCACTCCACTAAAAATTGCTCCTGAAAATATTAAAAAGGTTTTAGAGAAGGCACTTCCTCCTGATAAACTTGAAAAACTGTTAACAGAAACCCTTTCTGCTGAAGAAGGAAAGGCCATTTTTAGAGAACTTGAAAAGATGGATCCTAAATTTATAGCTAATATGCTAAAAAATGAGCACCCTCAGGTTATAGCATTGATACTTTCTCAACTTAGTCCTATGAAAGCAGCTGAAGTTATACAGTATCTACCAAAGCGTCTAGGGGTAACAAATCTTCAGGAAGAAGTGATAAAGAGAATAGCTTCTATAGAAAAGATATCTTACGACATGGTAAAAGTAGTTGCAGATACCCTTGAAGAAGAGCTAATGACTATAGGTGCAAGTAAAGAAGAAAGTGTAAGTGGTATAGATGTAGCAGCTGAAATTGTTAATATCTTACCTAAAGAGTTAACCCAAGAGATACTTGATGAAATCAGAAAAGAGAATGCTTCTCTTGCAGATGCAATAGAAGAAAGAATGTTTAAATTTGAAGATATTGTTAAGCTGGATAACAGGGCTATTATTGAGATTCTCAAGGTTGTTGATAAAAACGACCTGCTTATTGCACTAAAAGGAGCTCCACAGGAAATATTAGATAAATTCCTATCAAATATGTCAAAAAGGGCTGCTCAAATGTTCTTAGAGGATATGGAAGTTTTAGGGCCTGTTAAAAAATCAGATGTTGAAAAGGCTAGAAAGAAAATTATAGCTACAATTAAGAGCCTTATAGAAAAGGGTATCATTGAATATGGTGCCGGAGAAGAAATGGTTTAATAAAAATACAACAACAAACGATAAGCTTTCTATATAAAAATAGGAGGAAAGTTCTTGTCTGAAGAGTTCCTATCTCAAGAAGAGATAGATGCATTACTTGGTGGTGGGGAGAGTGAGGAAAAAGAAGAAAAGGAAGAGTCTTCTACTTCTGCAAAACCATTTGATTTCTCTGAAGTAGAGCATATAAAAAAAGGTGGTCTTCCAGGCCTTGATATGATTTTTGAAAGATGGATAAAGGCCTTTAGGGAGGATGTACGTAAAATTGTTCATGATATAGGAATGGTTTCAAAGGACAATATGTATATAACAAGGTTTAATCCTTTTATGATGAAAATTCCTTTACCTGCAAGTTTTTCTATATTTTCTATGAAACCTCTAAAAGAAAATGCACTCCTTATAATAGATTCAAGGCTTGTTTTCACCGTTATAAGCGTTTTATTTGGAGGTCCTGCAAAGCCATTCAAGGTAGAAGGAAGAGAATTTACAAAGCTTGAAATGAAAATAGTTCAGGATTTTGTTGATACAATCTTGAAAAATTTTGAAAAGGTTTGGGAGAGTTTATATCCTGTTGATATAGAACTTATCTCTATTGAGCTAAACCCAAGCCTTGCGAAAATTGTATCTCCAAATGAAAAGATAATCGTTGTGGAATGTAGCTTAGATATTGGAGGATATGAAGCTCCATTTTTCTTTGTTTTTCCACAAGGAATGTTTATGCCTATTAAAGATATAGTTTACTCCCAATCTCCTTTAACTGAAGATCCAGTATGGAGAGAAAATTTAGTTAATAAAATGCTAAGTTTAAAATTGGTTCTAACGTTAGAGTTAGCTAAAAAAACATTTAAAGTAAGAGATATCTTATCTTGGGACGTAGGAACAGAGATTAAACTTGATGTAAGCAAAGAGGATGAACTGCCTCTTTATGTTGAAGATAAGAAAAAATTTATGGCTAAACTTGGTAAGGTAGACAAAAAATATGCTGCTATGATTACAAAATTTATAGAAAGTAACAACTCAGTGGAAGAGGAGTAATATGGAAGAAAATAAAAACCCTGAAGAAAATATAGAAGAACAATCTCAGGAAGAGGTAGATCAGGATAAACTTGCTGAAGAGTGGGCTAGTATGGCAGAAAGTTCGCAAGAGGAGACAGAAGAAGTAGATCAAGAAAAATTAGCTGAAGAATGGGCAAAAGCTGCTGAAGAGGTTGAACCTGTAGAAGAGAATTTAACTGAAGAAGTTATATCAGATTCAAAAGAAACTGAAAGTTTGGCAAAAGGAGATGAAAAACTTGAGATATTTATGGATATTCCCCTTGAAGTTTCTGTTGAAATAGGACAGACAGAACTACCTCTAGAGGAGATCTTAAGACTTGCTCCAAACTCTATTGTTGAACTTGACAAACTTATAGAACAGCCTGTTGATCTAAAAATAAACGGAAGGTTAGTAGCAAAAGGAGAACTTTATACTGTTGATAACAATTTTGCGATAAGAATAACTAACATAATAACAGCTCAGGAAAGGCTAAGGTTATTTACTGAAGACTTCGAATAGTAAAAAAAAGGGAGAGTGGAAATATGGCTGTTAATTTTCAACCTATATATGTTCTAGCCTCTGGAGGAGAGAGAGCGTTAGAGGAACTTAATATTACTACTAACAATATAGCAAATGTAGATACTCCAGGATTTAAAAAAATTCTTCTCAAAGAGATGAGCCAGTATATACCTAAAAATAAAGGAGATACTAAAGATTTATTTGTATTTCCTAGATTTGAAGATTCTCCTGTTGTTTTATCACAGGGAGTTTTAGAAAAAACAGATGAACCTTTAGATTTAGCTATACAGGGAGATGGATTTTTTAATATTCAAACTCCTAATGGTATTGTTTATTCAAGAAATGGGCATTTTTTCTTAGACTCTGAAGGTTATATTGTTGATGCTCGTGGTAACTATCTTTTAGATGATGCAGGAAATAAAATTCAATTGGAAACCACAGAAAACTTATCAATTAATGAATTTGGGGAAATATATCAAAATGGTGAGCTGGTAGCAACTATAAAAATATCTAACTTTGTAGATGTTAAACCAGTTGGGGAAACCTACTATAAACCTAACAGCAATGAAATCCCTGCAGAAGTAATAATTAGTCAAGGATATCTTGAAAAATCAAATGTAAATCCTGTTAAAGAGATGATAAACCTTATAAAAGCTCAAAGAAGATTTGAAATATATGGAACTTTGATGAGAAGTTTAGATAGTATGGAACAAAAAGCAAATGAGATAGGAAGAGCCTAACCTCTTCTTTTTTCTTTAAAAGAAAGACACTCTTTTCCTGATGCCTTTTTTACTTCAATAGACGGTATTAATCTACTTTTGAAACCAAAAGCTTTACACCCATAGGGAAAGTTTTTATCCCACGTTATATAAAAATACTCACATTTATAACAGTTCACCTTTTTCATAGGCTTCCAAGCCATTGCCCAAAAAATGCCATAAATAAAAATCGTGGAAATCTTCCAATAAATGCAGCAAGTAAAAATCCCAAAACAGGCATTTCAAAAATTCCAGCCATCCAGCATATAACCTTAAAAGGTATCGGTGTTATTCCAGCAATAATAACAGCCCATATACCGTATTTTCTAAATAGTATTTCTCCTTTTTCGTAATATTTTTCACTTACAAATTTTTTGACTATAGGCTCTCCTAAAAACTTTCCAAGAAAGTATCCAACTAAACCCCCAAGAACACTCCCAAAAGCTGCAATTAAGGCAGCATATACGGGAACAAGACCAAAAGCCGTTCCACCTGTAATAAAAGGGTCAGGAGGAACAGGTTGTATAATACTTTCTGTAAAAGAAATAATAAAAATCCCTAAATATCCGTAATCAGCAACAACTTCTTCTGCCCACTGTTTTAAAGCTTCAAACATTATAAACTTCCTTCAATTTTTTTATATAGATTTTTTGGATTAAATTTCTTCTAATATCTCATCTATCTCATCTATACCAAGAGGTGGAAGTTCTTTTTTTGTTTGCACTTTAGACCATTCTCCGATTACATCTATATCGTTTCCTTCAATTTTTTCTTCTGCTTTATCTATCTTTACTAAAAGAGGAATTTTTGTCATATTTCCAATAATAATTCCTTCTCCAGGGTTTAAACTTGGGAGATAATCCATAAGTTCCTGAGATAGACTTTCACTTGCCCTTTGAACATGTTTCTGGTCTTCAGGTTCAACAAGTTTTAATATAATCATGTTGTTCATCTGAGAGAGAATTTCTTTATCTAGTCCTTTAGGTCTTTGAGTTACTATTGCAAGACCAAGTCCAAACTTTCTACCTTCCCTTGCAATCCTTGCAATATAGTATTTAGACTCTGTATTTCTCTTCTCCCCTGCTAATATATGTGCTTCTTCTATAACAATAAGGAGAGGAAATGGAAGCTTACTATCTCCACTTCTGACAGCTTTCTTTCTCTCCTCTAAACTTCTTCTTAGTATATTTGAAGCGATGGCATCAGCAACATCTTCATCTAGCTCAGAAAAATCAATAACATTAACCATTCCTGGTTTTATTCTTTCTATAAGAGGTGGAACCCCTAGCTTAATAATATGCCCAAGTTCAAACTCAACATCCTCAAGTTTGTTTAAAACTTCATAAAGAGAGTCATCTCTTGTTCTACCTTTTATCTTCTGTCCTAATTCACTATCAGGGTCAGATATACTTTCTATTGTTTCTTTCAGTCTCGCTAAAAAGTCAGAGGTAGAGATATAACTCTGCCAGTCTTCTCCCTTCTCTTCTTTCAACTCTTTAAGAAGATGTTCAAATGCAATTCTAAAGTATCTAAACTGAACATAGGCATTTTGCTTAATACCTATAAAAGAAGCAAACTCTTTTGCTTTTAAAAGAGCAGGATTTATAAGAGGTTCAATAATATTAACTGCTTTTTTACCATCCTTTGTTAATTTACTTTTTACATATTCGCCGTGAAAATCAAAAACCACAACAGTTCCATTTAGGTTTAAGATATTTTTTAGCAAGACAGATATAGTGTTAGACTTTCCTGCCCCTGTTACAGCTAAAACAGCTAAATGTCTTAAAACAACCTGTTCTATGTTTATATAAACTGGTACATCTTCCTTTTCAGACAAAAGTCTCCCTATCCTTACAAACTTTTTACTCTTTGCTCCAAAAACCTTTTTTAGTATCTCAGGATCTGCTTCGTAAACTTCAGAAGCTGGAAGAGGTGGAGTTTTGGGAATTTGAAGAAATATCTCATCTCCAGCATCTATAATCTCCCCAAGAATATTTATATCTCCTTTTATTGTATTTTCTTTTTTTGAAAACTTCTTTATATTTTCAGCCTGTTCTGGAGTTTTTATATCCTCAGATAGATAAGGATTTTCTCTCTCTAACCTCTGTATCATTCCAAGAAGTCTTTTTTCATTTCCATCCTCTACATACTTCAATAAAACAAACTGTCCAATTCTGACAGTCTCATCTGTTATAAAATTAACCCTATGGGGTTTTGTTGTCCCAATGCAGTAGCCTATCTGTTTCATCTTTCCCTCTTTATATTATTGATTTCTATTTATCTTTATTTTGAAATTTTATTCTAAATACTTGGTTCAATCAAATCTTAAAAAATCTTTTATTTTTTTAAAATTTTCTTCTGTCATATTTTTTTTGTATTCTCTTGCTAGCTCAATAAGTTTCCTCTTATCTTTTATTAGATAATAATTTGAACCTCCTGATATTAAATACTGAATAAACTGGGTTACATTTTGTAGATTTTCTGTTTTTTTAGCTCTTTCAAAATCAATGAGATAAACATTTAGATTTTCATCAACAAGAACATTTTTGTGAGGTCTGTGCATTTCATCTTTGCTTATACCTAATTTGTCAAGTTCCCTTGCTTGATTTAATATCTGGGAAAATATCTTTTTAGCATTTTCTTTATTTATCACATCTTTAAAATGTTTTCCTTCAATAAATCTATATGCTATAAAATCATTTCCCTTTAAAACAAGCTGCCCACCGATGCCCCTTTTATTCACTTCTTCTAAAATCATTCCTTCTTTTTGTATTGCAGGAATATGAATAGGATCAGAAGGAACTTTGAAAGCTAGTTTTTCTCCATTCAAATATCCACTGTAAACTACACCTCTCCAGCCTTCTCCTATCTTTTTAAGTTCTTTTATATTCTTTTTTATATCCTCAAAGTTCAATTTCATATTCATAGTGTTGAGAATAGAAGTTAACAATTATTTCCACTATCTTATCTAAATTATCCTCTATACGAAAAAGTTCAAAGTCTTCAGGGCTTATAAAGTGATTTTCTTCTAAAACAGTATTTTTTATCCAGTCTACAAGACCCTGCCAGTATTCACTACCGTATAAAATAATAGGAAATGGTTTTAACTTTTTAGTTTGTATTAAAACAAGAGTTTCTGTAAATTCATCTAATGTTCCGTATCCTCCAGGGAAGAGAACATAAGCAGTTGCATATTTATTAAACATAACTTTTCTTGCAAAGAAATATCTAAAATTAAGAACCACTGTAGCATAAGGGTTTGGTTTTTGTTCCATTGGGAGATCTATATTTAGACCAACAGAACGCCCTCCTGCCTCTTTAGCACCTCTGTTTCCAGCTTCCATTATTCCTGGACCACCGCCAGTTATTATGGAAAAACCTCTCTGCACAAGTTTTTTAGCTAATTCTCTTGCAGCTTCATAGTACTTATTTCCCTCTTTTACCCTTGCAGAACCGTAAAAAGTAACTGCTGGGATAAACTGGGGAAGGATATCAAATCCATCAACAAAGTCTCCAAGAATTTTAAACATACGCCATGCATCTTCTTTTTTCATTTCGTTTATCTGATACTTATCAAGCATAAAAAAGCCCTCCTAAAAATTTACCAACTATTAAGATTACTATTTACTTAACAAATTTGTAAAGCAGAGCAAAACTCTGCTTTAGGAGAATACTTTTCTTAGTTTTATAAGGAAATAGTATAGAAGTGGAACGTATATAAGAGTTAAAAATGTACCTACAATAAGACCACCTATTGCCACTGTTCCAAGAGGAGCTAGTCTTTCAAGACCTAAAGCCCAGCCTAAAGCAATAGGTATCATACCAACAGCTGTTCCAAATGCAGTCATTAAAACAGGTCTCGTTCTTATTCTAATACTATCTATTATTGCCTCTTCCAAGGATTTTCCTTCTTTTATAGCCATGTGGATAAAATCTATAAGAAGAATAGAGTTTTTAGTGATAATTCCTGCAAGGAGAACAATACCCATTAATCCAGGCATAGATTGATGGTAGCCTGCAGCTAAAATAGACCATGCAGCACCAATTAAAGATAAAGGAATAGCAAATATAACAGCAATAGGGGCAAGGAAAGAAGAGAAAGCAGGAGCTAAAGCGAAGAATAGGAAAACTATTCCAAGGAGAATAGCTTTTATCATTCTTTTCATAGAGTCCATAAGCTGTTTTATATCCCCTTCATTAGATAGAGAATAGCCTGCAGGAAGTTTAAAGTGAGCCTGTTTTAAAACCTTGTGGAAGTTTTCAACAATATGGGATATAGCTGCCTTCTCCCTATATCCAATAATATCCATTGTATACTGAAGCTTTTCTCTTGTTATTATTGTAGGTTCAACTTTCTTTTCTATTGTAGCTACTGCTGAAACAGGAATTTTTCCTTTTGGAGTATCTAGATACATAGAAGAAACATCTAAGAAAGAGTCTCTATTTCCCTCAGGATAAACAAATCTAACTTTAAGACTTTTCTCATTTGGCACATTGTATAGAGATATAAATCTTCCTTTTATTTTAGCACTTAGCTGAAGTGCTACAGTATAAGGGGTTAAGCCGTAGTGAAGGGCTTTTTTGTTATCAATCTTAAGATTATAAACATTTTTATCGTAATCCCAGTTTTTAGATACAGATACCAAACCTTTAACATTGTAGGTAAGATTTAAAAGCTGAGTTCCAAGCTTATCAAGAGTTTTTAAATCATCTCCGTATATAACAGCATCTAAGTTTCCCTTTATTGTAGAAAGTGGTGTAGCTCCATAATCAAAAACATGAACGTACTTTATGTTAGGTATTTGCCATATTTTATTTCTTAACTGTCTTTCTATATCCCATATACTCTCTTTTCTATGAAATCTGTCTATGTAGTGAACTGTGAAGTTTATTGTCTGGGTGCTTTCTGCTTTTCCCATTGTGAAAACTCCTGGCTCTGAACCAACAGCTATAGAGAACATCTCTACTCTTTTGTCATTCTTCAGTATGTTAGAGATCTTCTTAACAATATCTTCCATCTGGTATATAGAAAGATTACTATCAGCTGTTATTTTTCCTTTTACAATTCCTGTATCCATAGGGGGCATAATCTCTCTTCCAACTATAGGAAGGATAACTCTAAGGGAAACTACAAACATCACTATGATGAATACAAAGTAAGGTATAGCTGGGAATTTTTTCTTAAATACAAGCTTAACTGCTCCTATATAAAACTTCCTTAAAGGATTTACAAACTTTTCTGATATAAAAAGAACTATCTGTTCAAATCTGTTTTTATCACCTGTTTTTTTAAGAAGATATGGTGCAATAAGAGGAATAAATAAAACAGAAACAAAGTAAGAAACAATAACTGCAATAATCAATGTTTCAGCAAGGGGTCTAAAAATTCTCTGTGGATAATCTCCAACAAATAAAAGAGGAATAAGAACAACTGTTGTTGCAATGGTTCCTGCTAAAACAGGGAATAAAACCTCTTTTGTTCCTTCTATAACAGCTGTTTTCATATCTTCTTTTAGCTCATAAAGATGTCTTTCTATATTTTCTAGGACAACAACTGCGTCGTCTACTAGCATACCAAGGGCAAGAATAATAGCTGTAAGAGTAACAATATTGAACTCCATTCCAAGAAGCCACATTATTCCAATGGTAATACCGTAAACAAAAGGAATTGATATACCTGCAATAATCATCTGTCTAATGTTTGCTAAGAAGAAGAGAATAACAACAGCAACCATTATGATGGCATCTCTAAGAGCCTCAAGCATATTTAGATTACTTAAGCGTATAATCTTTTCCTGAGTATCTGTTATCTGAAAATCTAAGTAAGGATAATCTTTTTTTAGTTTCTGAATTTCTTTTTTTACAGCATCAATAGCCTTTAAAGCATCTCCTGTTGGCTGCCTTTGAACAGCTAAAGCTATAGCCTTTTCACCGTTTCCGTAGTAAAGAGAATGGTTAGTAAAGTATCCGTATTTCACCTGTGCAATATCTGAAAGCTTTATATTTTCAGTTATCTGGATATTTTTTAGCTCTTCTAGGCTTCTGCTTTTGTTTAAAGATTTAATAAGAAACTCTTCTTCTTTATTTACAAGAAGTCCTATAGGTGCGTCTATATTCTCCTGCTGAATTCTTGCTAATACAAGGGAAATAGGAATTTTGTATCTGTTTAGTTTATCTTTGTCTACGTCTACAATAACCTCTTTCTCATATCCACCAAATACATCAACATTTGCCACATCAGGTATTGAAAGAAGCCTATTTTTTATCTGGTTTTCAGCAAGCTGTCTAACATCTGCAAGGGATATAGACGGGTCTTTTGGAGAAACACCTATAACAATAACTGGGGGAGTAGCATCTGTTATTTTGTAAATCTGAGGCTCTAAAATATTTTTTGGTAGTAAAGGTTTCACCTTTGAAATCTCATTTTGAACATCTGTTGCTGCTTCTCCAATATCCTTTTCATATTCAAATTCTACAGTTACAACTGAAACTTCATCTTTTGATGTAGAAGACACTTTTCTAACCTTGTCTAGAGTGTAAAGTCTTCTTTCTATTGGAATAGCAACGTTCTCAGCCATATCTTTAGCAGAAGCCCCCGGCTGTATAACAACAACAGCAATCTGAGGTCTGTTAGCATCAGGAAAGAGTTTTTGTTTTATAGAAAAAAGCCCTATAACTCCAAGCAGTGTTAAAAAAAGGATAATAGAGGTAATAAAATGAGGTCTTTTTAGAAAAAACTCTAGCATTTTTTTATCCATTATTTCTCACCTTCCATAAATTTTCCTCTTTTTCCAAAGGCAAGAATTCTAAGCTTATTTTCCTCTGCCACAGCAACAGGAGTTCCTTTTGAAATATTTCCTTGAATAAGAGAATACTTTTCATCAGAGGCAATGACTTTAACTGGAATTTTTACAAATCTTCCATCTTTCAACGTTAAGACAAAGTCTCCATTTGAAAGGTGAAGAATTGCATTGTTAGGAACAACAAGACCTTCTTTTTCTTCTAAGATAAGAGAAAGATTTACAAGAGATCCTACCTTAATATTTTCTGGAATATTGTTAACTCTTATTTCTATAACCTTTAGACTATTTTTATCTGTAGAAGGGTAAACCTTGTTAACTTCTGATAAAACAGATCTGCTTTCAAACTTAAGCACAGCTTTTGTTCCTTTTTTTACAGATAAATTTTCTGGAACAGAAACAATGATTTTGTAGTTCTTTGTAGTATGGAGAGTTAAAACAGGTTTTCCATTTGGAGCAAAGTTTCCTTCTTTAAGGAATACTCTATCTACAACCCCGTCTACAGGAGATTTTATGTCTAGATATGAGAGATTATTCTCTTTTATAGCTATCTGATTTTCAGTCTGTTTTATTTTTGCTTTTACTTCTTTTATTTTCGCCACTACTTGGTTGTATCTAGCCTGAGTTTCTTTGTATTTTGTGTAAGAAAGCTCAAGCTTCTCTTTAGGAATAGCTTTTTTCTGATAAAGCTTTTTATCTCTTAAGTAAATCTTTTCATAAGTGCTTACAGCTGAAGCAGCTGCTTCTTTTTGAATATTAAGGGCTTTAAGTTGAGATTTTAAAACATCTATATTTAGTTTTAGGTTCTGGATTTCTTTCTTTAAAGGAACATCGTCTATTAAAGCTAAAATCTGTCCTTTTTTAACTTTATCCCCTTCTGACACATAGATTTTTTTTATGTATCCTGGAAACTTTGTAGATATGTTTACCTGTTTGTCTGCTTCTAACTTTCCGATAAAATCCTTAGAAACTTTAACTGCTCCTTCTTTTACTTTAAAACTTTTAACTACATAAACAGGTGGCTCAGGAGAAGGAAGTTTTGCAAGCTGGGCTTTTCTTTTCTTTAAAAGGGTAATTCCGCCGAAAGCTAAAAGGGCTACAATAACAACGGCAATAACAATTTTTACCACTTTATTCATCTTTATACTCCTCTAATAGATATTTTAGGTATGAGATAGCTATTTCTTTGTTGTATAGAGCTTGATAGTATGAACTTTCTGCTAAGTATCTCTGAGCTTTTGCATGAAGATAATCGTATATATCTGAGACCCCTTCTTCGTATTTAGTTTTTTCTATATCTTCAACAGTGCGGGCAAGCTGAACCTGTTTTTCTGTAGCTTTTATCTTTGATTGTGCAGTTTTTATATCGTTGTATGCTTTATCTATATCTTTTAACAGTTCAAGTTTTACCTGTTTTTCTTTTAATTTTGCTATCTTTTCTTTTAAAGCTTTTTCTATATAGCTATGTTTTCTTTTCCCAAAATCAAAAAGGTTATACTTTATATTTACTGAAATCTGCCACAAATCTTTATACTCGCTATTTCCTATATTTCTTTGGGTGGAAGCATTGAAAAATACATAAGGAAAATATTCACCTTTTGCTATGTCCAATTGTTTTTTTGCTATTTCTCTGTTTATTTTTGCCTGTTTAATTTTATCTAAAGAATTTATTTTTGATAAAGCTAAGTCTTTTGGTGGGTATGTTTCAGGCTTTATCTCTTCAAGTTTTGAGAGATCTATATCCCTTTTACCAACAATAGTTTTTATTGCTGATTTTAAGGTATTTATACTGTTTTTTATCTTGTCTATAGTAGCTTCAACGTTTTTTCTTTCATAATCAACTTTTAAAAGGTCAACTTCCGCTTTTTTCCCTTCTTTTACTGCATCTTTCACATTTTCATATAAAACATCTAGGGATTTTTTATACTCTTTAAAAGCAAAAAGCTGTTTTTCAAGAGAAAGAACTTTTATATATAGAACTTTAAGATTGTAAATAATCTGATTTTTTGTAAGATTAAGCTGAGACTGTTTAAGAGTTTTTCCTAACTCGCTAATTTTTATACTCTTTGTTATTTTAAAACCTGTAAAAATAGGAACTGAGTATGATATACCTGCTATAAACTGATTTTCTGCACCAATAATATTTTTAGGGTTAATAGGTGGAGATAAAGGATAAAGGATACGGGGATCTTCATATCTGTTATAAGCACCGTATATATCTATCTCTCCAAATCTAGTTGCTCTCCTTTGCTTTACAACATGATATTGAGCTTTTAGTTCAAGGACTTTCTCATTTAAAACAGGATTGTACTTTTTTGCTGTCTGGATTAGAGTATCCAGAGATATCCCATAGGAAAAGGAAACTATAGCTAACGTCAAAATAACTCCTTTTTTCATAATCAAATCCTTATATAAAAAATTTTTTATATATTCTAAACATAGAAAATCAAATAAAACAAGGAGAATATCTGATTAGAATTAATATTAGGAATGAAAGCTTTATAGATAGTTTGTTAAAACAGAATAACATTATATTAAATTAAAACTTGTTTCCTAGTAGGAAAAAGTTCTCTAAACAGGAAAACTTTTAAAAGCTACCTATACTTTTCTAAAATCTTTCTCAAATCTTCTTCTGACTTTATTTGACTTCCATCGTAAAGATCATCATCAATTAAAAAAGCTGGAGCTATAGCACAGGAACCAATACATTCAACAAGCTCAATATACCACATACCATCTTCGCTGTTCCCACCTGCTTTAGCACCTGTGAGATTTTCTATCATCTTTAAAAGGTTTTTGTATTTTGCTAGATGACACGGCAGGTTTCTGCAGATTCTAATGTGATGCTTTGCATTTTTTTTATGTCTAAACATATCGTAGAAGGTTACAATACCTTCTACTTCAGAAGGGTGAACCTTTAGATAATCTGCAAGCTCGTAAATGGCTTCTTCTGGAATATCTCTATATTTGTAAAGGATTTCATGTAAAGCAGGAATAATAAGTTGCTGTGGATAGTAAGGAAACTCTTTTCTATACTCTTCTATCTTATCTATGATGTCCTGAGTAAGATATTCATACTTTACTTTCATAAATTCTCCTGCAAGCGAAGAAAATTAAGAATAATATACCATAAAGCTAGATTTGAGAAATAGAAAAAGAGTTTTAAAGTTTTTATATTTAAACACCCAAACGCAATAAAACGAAGAGGTTAAAAACCTCTTAAAAAGGCTAATATATTGGGAAAAATAGACATAACCCTTAGAGATATTATTCAGGAAATTCCCCCTAAGTTTGTTCAGTTGCTTTCAGGTAAAAAAGCCAGAAAGCTTTTAGATACATCCCTGCCTCAAGTAAAAGAAAGGAGAGCCGATTTTCTCGTTGAGCTTGGGGATGGCTCTATTTTTCACTTAGAACTGCAAACCCAAAACGATAAAAATATGCCCTTTAGAATGCTTGAGTATTTTGTTCTTATCTCTTCCAAATATCCAAACAGAAAAATAAAACAGATGGTTTTGTATGTGGGAGAAAAACCTTTAAATATGAAAGACAGTATAAAAATAGAAAACCTTACTTTTAACTATGAACTGAAAGACATAAGAGAAATAAGCTGTGAGGAGCTATTT
Organism: Persephonella sp.; assembly: GCA_027081375.1. Classification (GTDB taxonomy): domain Bacteria; phylum Aquificota; class Aquificia; order Aquificales; family Hydrogenothermaceae; genus JAADDV01. Next base: position 230 of record JALWKR010000174.1, on the reverse strand, counting down.
AAAAGCAATAGTTTAACAGATAAAATATTAGCAGTATTATGTGATGTAAGAAATCCTGAAAAGTATTTTAGAGAGCTTTTAACAGAGCTTTACAAACTGTCAGAAAGAGAAAGAAGAGATTACTTGAAGAAATTATTGAACCTATTAACAATAAGGTCTAAATTAGTAGAAGAATTTAAGTTAGAGGTAGAAAAGATGCCAATAACATTTGATAGAGAAACAATTGAAAA
>JALWKR010000173.1 GCA_027081375.1 Persephonella sp. | reverse complement strand
GAAATAAAATACGTAGGAAAAGAAGATGTATACGACACAACTCAGCTTTACAACCACTCATTAATATTCAACGGAATAGTAACAGGAAACTGCACAGAAATCTCAATTCCAAACTCTACAGAGTCTACGGCGGTTTGTACCTTAGCTTCAATAAACCTTTCAAGACACGTAAGAAGAGACAAAACAGATATAAACTGGGACAAGTTAAAAGACACAATAGAAACGATGGTTGTTGCTTTAGACAATATCTTAGATAAAAACTTTTATCCTTCTGAAGAGTCAAGAAGAAACACTATGGACTTAAGGCCAATAGGTATAGGTCTTATGGGATTTGCAGAAACCCTTATAGAGCTTGGAATACCTTATGACAGCGATGAAGCTGTAGCTTTTGCAGAAAAAGTTGCCAAGTTTATGAGAGATGTAGCTTACAAAAAATCTGAAGAACTTGCTAAAGAAAGAGGTCCATTCCCTCACTACGAAGAGATGGCTAAAAAAGGAAAGCCATACCCATATCCACCAAGAAGAAATGCTGTTTTACTTGCAATAGCGCCAACAGCTTCAATTTCTATAATAGCAGGAACAACCTCGTCAATAGATAGTTACTTCTCTAACGTTTACTCAAGGGATACCCTTTCAGGTAAGTTTATTGTTGTAAATAAGCAACTAATGAAAAAGCTTGAAGAGTTAGATATGTGGAATGAAGAGATGTCAGAAAAAATAAAGGCTGATGGTGGCTCAATTCAGTACATACCTGAACTTGAAGGAAAAATAAGAAAGGAACTTTTCAAAGGAGCCTATGAAATACATCCAAAAAGACAGATAGACATAGCAGCTGCATTCCAAAAATACATTGATCAAGCAGTCTCAAAATCTATCTACATAGAGGAAGACCTTAGAGGAGATATGTTTGATATTTACATGTATGCTTGGGAAAAAGGATTGAAATCTACATACTACTGCTTCATAGATAAAACTGTTAAAGGTGAAAAATATACCCAAAAAGTTAACAAACGTGGTGAAAGAAGAGGTTTTGGCTTAAGAAAGGCAAAACAAAATCAGGTTAATAAACAAGAAGAAGATTTAGAAAAGCTTGAGAAGATGGCAAGAGAGAAGTATGGAGATGAGGTAGTAGATAAGGTGAAATCTGGAAATATTGATGCCTGTCCAACAGACCCACTTTTAAATAAAATCTGTCCAAGTTGTGAGTAAATTGCAAAAGCCTGCCACATGGCAGGCTTTTTTTAATTTAATTAAACACTTTAACAGGCTGTAAAATTTGATTTTCTTTTATTTTGCCTATCCCTAGAAAGTTTCCATTTTTATCTAAAACTTTAACTAAACCGTTTATTTTATAAGGAACTTTAAATCTTTGACCAAAAAGAAACCTTTTATCAAACCCTTCATCAAGGACAATTTCAGGAAAAAAGTAAAGAGCGTCTTTTACAGGAATAACATGCTCTTCAATCTCCTTTTTTGACATCTTCATTATTTTTTCAAGAGGCAGAGCATCTTTTACATCAAATTCTCCAACTTTAGTTCTTCTTAAGGCTGTTGTGTATGCTCCACAGCCTGCTTCGTCACCAATTTCTTTTATTAAACTTCTTATATACGTTCCTGAAGAGCAGTGAACTTTTATAGTAAAGAATGGCAAAGATATATCAATTATCTCTATAGAGTAAATAGTCACTTCTTTTGGCTTTAAAGGAACTTCTAATCCTTTTTTAGCAAGCTGATAAGCTCTTTTCCCTTCTATTTTTTTTGCTGAATAGGGTGGTGGAAGTTGAGGATATGTCTTTATAAAAGAGAGGATTATATCTTTCAAATTTTCTTCAGAGATATTACATTCTTTTTCTTCAATTATCTTTCCCTGTCTGTCGTAAGTATCAGTTATTTTTCCAAGTTCTCCTGTTGCTACATACTCTTTATCTAATCCCTGAAAGTACTCTGTTAGTCTTGTTGCCTTTCCTATTGTTAAAACCATTAGACCAGAGGCGAAGTAATCTAATGTTCCTGTATGTCCTACTTTTTGCTCTTCTAACTTTTTCTTTATCTTTTGAACAAGTCTGTTAGATGTTATATTTTCAGGCTTATCTACGAGAAGTATCCCGTCCATCTATGCTTTCTCTACAAATGTTTTAAAGTTTCCCAGTAGCTTTAGACCAGCTTTTTGACTTTTCTCAGGGTGAAACTGAACTGCCCATATATTGTCTTTCTGAACAGCAGAGCAAAAATCCACAGAGTAATCTGTGATAGAGGCAATGTCCTTTTCTTCTGAAGGAACAGCATAAAAAGAGTGAACAAAGTAAAAGTATTCTCCTTCTTTAATATCTGAAAAAAGCCCTTCTTTCTGTTTTATCCAGACCTGATTCCACCCCATATGAGGAACTTTGTATCCTTCTTTATTTTCAAATCTGATAACTTTTCCTTTTAATAGACCAAGACCTTCATGTTCTCCAAATTCATAACCGTATTCAAAAAGTATCTGAAGACCTAAGCATATTCCAAGATAAGGTTTTCCTTCTTCCACTGCTTTTACAACTTCATCTAAAAGTCCAAACCTTTCAAGATTATGTATAGCATCTCCAAATGCTCCAACCCCTGGAACTACAATACCTTTAGCATCTTTTATGTCCTGTGGATTAGAAGAAACCTTTACATCAAATCCTACTTTCTCAAGAGCTTTAGCAACACTTCTTAGGTTTCCCATTCCGTAATCTACGACAGTTATCATCAATTCTCCCCAGGAAATATGCTTTTTATATATTGTATCATTTATATTGCTTTAAAAAATTTGTGGAGAGGATAGATGAAGGATTTGAAAAATGACCTTTTTTTAAGAGCAGCTTTAAGAGAGCCTGTAGAAAGGACTCCTATCTGGCTTATGAGGCAGGCAGGAAGATATATGCCTGAGTATAGGGCTTTAAGAGAGAAAGCAGGAAATTTTGTAAATTTTTATAAAAATGTTGATTTGGCTGTTGAAGCAACAATACTTCCAAGAAAACTTCTTGGTGTTGATGCTTCTATTATCTTTTCAGATATCCTAACCCCTCTTGAAAGTATAGGAATGAACTTTGAGTTTAGAGAAGGAGAAGGTCCTGTTTTTTTAAATCCAATTCAGACTCCTGATGATATTATTCAACTTAAACCTTTCAACAAAGAAGATGTTTACTATGTTGGGGAGATTATAAAAGGAGTAAATAAAGCTCTAGACAGGGAAATTCCAACAATAGGTTTTTGTGGAGCTCCTTTTACCCTTGCTGCCTATATGATTGAAGGGAGAACATCTAGAGATTTTAAAAAGGCAAAAGCTTTTATGTATAACTACCCTGATGCGTTTAAAGAGCTTTTAGATAAACTTGCAGATATGTTGATAGATTATCTGAATTTTCAGATAGAAAGTGGAGCTGATGCAGTTCAGATTTTTGATAGTTGGGGTGGATATTTATCTCCTGATGATTATAGAGAGTTTGCTCTTCCACCAATAAAAAAGATAATTAGAGGATTGAAAAGAGATTATCAGCCTGTTATCCATTTTACAAAAGGAGTAGCAGGTTTTTTTGATGACATGATAACCTCTGGAGCTGATGTTTACAGCGTTGACTGGATGATAGACCTTGCAGATGTGAAGAAGAAACTAAATGGAAAAGCTGCAGCACAGGGAAATCTAGACCCAATAGTTTTATACGCATCTGAAGAGGTTATAGAGGAAAAAGCTGTTTCTATATTGAAAAAGTGGGGAAAGGATACAGGACATATTTTTAATCTTGGGCACG
>JALWKR010000172.1 GCA_027081375.1 Persephonella sp. | reverse complement strand
CAGTTATTGGACCTTTTGCAAGAATTAGAAACAATGCAGTTATAAAAGAAAGTGCAAATATAGGAAACTTTGTGGAAGTGAAAAACTCTACAGTTGGAAAAAATACAAATGCAAAACATCTAACATACCTTGGTGATGCTGAGATAGGAGATGAAGTAAACATAGGAGCAGGAACAATAACTTGTAACTATGATGGATATAAGAAATACAAAACAGTGATAAAAGATAAAGCCTTTATTGGAAGTGATACTATGCTTGTTGCTCCAGTTACTATTGGAGAAGGGGCAATCACAGGTTCAGGCTCTGTTATAACAAAAGATGTTCCTGACAACGCTTTAGCTATAGAGAGAAATCAGATGAAAATAATTGAAAACTACAGACAAAAGATGGAAAGGAAACATAAAGGTGAGGAAAAGTAATGCTTAAGTATATATATCTTTTTATTTTTTCTTTAATACTGTCTTTACCTTTGTTTGCAAATGAAAGTAAGGATATTCAGCTAGTAGATAAAATAGCTGTAGTTGTAAATGGAAAACCTGTTTTAGAAAGTGAAATTGAGCTTGCTAAGCAGTGGTTTGGAATACAAAACAAAAAAGAGGCAGCAGAAAGATTAATAGATGAAATTCTAGTTGCTGACGCAGCAGAGAAGGTAGGCTTAAATGTAACATCTGAAGAAATAAATGATGCAATAGAAAGATTAGCTAAAGCCAACGGATTTCCATCCTCTGAAAGTTTTTTAGAAACTTTAAAGGAAAAAGGAATAATAATATCTGAGTTTAAAGAGATAATAAAAAGAGAGATATTAGGGGCGAAATTTATCCAGATTTACCTTAAAAAAAATCTTTTCAAAGGTATATCTGAAGGAAAACTTGTTCCAGTTAGAACAATAAGAATTATCTACCTTAGAAAAGATAAACCAGATTTTCCTAACAAGTATAAAGCTGTTTACAAAGGATTAGAAAGAGGTGAAAACTTTTCCAAGCTTGCTAAAGAGTATTCAGATGACTCTTTAACAGCAGAAAAAGGAGGTCTTTTAGAAGACTTAAGGAAAGGAGATTTACTGCCAGCTTTAGATAAAGAGATATGGAAACATAAAGTAGGGGATACTTTTAAAGTTGAAACTGAAAACGGTGTTTACTTTGTAAAAATAGAAAAAGAAGATAAGAAAATGTCTGTAATTCCTCCTTCAGGAGAGGAAATCTCAAGTAAATTAAAAAAAGAATTTGATATCTTCCTGAAAAAACTTAGAGAAAATGCTGTAATAGAATATCTAGATAAAGATCTAAAGTAGGGGAAGGAGATGATAAAAAACTACATAAAAAAAATAACAGAAGGAAATGACCTCACTACTGAAGAGGTAAAGGATCTTTTTTCTATGTTAATGGAAGGACAGGCCACAGATGCACAGATAGGAGCTGTTCTTACAGGCTTAAAGATGAAAGGAGAAACAGTAGAAGAAATATCTGCTGCAGCAGATATAATGAGAGAAAAGGCAGTAAAAGTTCCTGTAAAAGATAAAGCAAATCTTGTTGATACATGTGGAACAGGTGGAGATAAGATAGATACCTTTAACGTTTCTACAATAACAGCTTTTGTGATAGCAGGAGCAGGAGCAAAAGTTGCAAAACATGGAAATAGGTCTGTCTCCTCAAAATGTGGAAGTGCAGACATTATGGAGGCTTTAGGGGTAAAGATAGATCTAAAGCCAGAAGAAGCAGCAAGAGCTATAGATGAGATAGGACTTGGATTTTTGTTTGCTCCTATATACCACCCTGCAATGAAAAATGTAATAAGACAAAGAAGAGAGATAGGAATAAGAACTATATTTAATATACTAGGTCCTTTGTCTAATCCTGCTGAAGCAAGTTATCAACTTATGGGTGTTTTTGATGAAAAACTTGTTGAGCCTTTAGCTAGAGTTTTATCTCTATTAGGTATAAAAAAAGGATATGTTGTTCACGGTCTTGAAGGTTTAGATGAGGTTTCTATAACAACTGAAACATTAGTTGGTGAGATAGATAACGGGGTTATAGAGGTCTACAAAGTAAAACCTGAAGATTTTGGACTAAAGAGAGCTTCAGTAGACGATATAAAAGGTGGAGATTTAGATTTTAACCTTCAGATAGCTCTTGAAATACTAGAAGGAGAGGATAAATCTCCAAGAACAGACTTTGTAGCTTTAAATGCAGGGTTTGCATTAAAGGCAGCAGGAATAGTAAACAGTATAAAAGAAGGTATTGAACTGGCAAAAGAGAGTATATATTCCAAAAAAGCTTATGAAGTTTTAGAAAAACTTAGGGATTTTTCTAAAGAGGTAGAAAATGCTTAAGATAAAAAAGGAAGCTGTAGAAGAGATAAAAAGGCAGTCAGAAGAAGGATATCCTTATGAAATATGCGGCTTTATGCTAGGAAATATTGATTACCAGAATAATATAAGAGAGTGTACAGAAGTTTATCAGGTGGAAAACCAGAATAAAGAAAGGGCAAACGATAGATTTGAGATAGACCCTAAAGATTATATAAAAGTTGAAGATTATGCTGATAAAAAGGGTATTTCAATTATAGGTATATATCATTCTCATCCAGACCACCCTGACAGGCCATCTCAGACAGACCTAATGTTTGCACAACCAGATATGTCTTATATTATTGTTTCTGTTGAAAAAGGAAAAGCTGTTTCTTGGAAAAGCTGGGAATTAGATGGTGATAAGTTTAAACAGGAAGAAGTAGAAATAATATAAAACCAAATTTTCCTAAGAATTCCAAAAAGAGGTAAAAATATATGGGATTAAAAGATTTTGTTATTCCTGCTGTTGATATAAAAGACGGTAAAGCTGTAAGGCTTTTTTTAGGAAAAGCTGACCAAGTAACAGTTTACGGAGATAATCCTGTTGATGTTGCGAAAAAGTGGGAAGAGAAAGGAGCAAAACATCTTCATATAGTTGATTTAGATGGAGCATTTGAAGGAAAACCCAAAAACTACCGTATTGTAAAAGAGATCGTTAAAAGTGTTAATATTCCTGTTGAGTTTGGAGGAGGACTGAGAAGTTTTGAAGCAGTTAAAACAATGATTAATATTGGTGTAGAGAGAGTTGTTATAGGAAGTTTAGCATATGAAAATAGAGAAGAGTTTGAAAAAATTGTTTCAAACTTTCCTAATAAGGTTGTTGTTGGAATTGATGCTAAAGACGAGAAAGTTGCAATAAAAGGATGGGTTGAAAAAACCCAGTATACCCCTTTAGAGTTTGCCCAGCAGTTTGATAGTATGGATATATGGGGATTTTTATATACAGATGTTAACAGAGATGGAGCTTTAGTAGGTCCAAATATAGAAGGAACAAAAGAGCTAGCACAAAACTTAAAACACCCAGTTATCGCTTCAGGAGGAGTATCCTCTGTTGAAGATATAAAAAAACTATATCAGTTAAAAGATTTAGGTGTATACGGAGTTGTGGTAGGGAAGGCACTTTATGAGAAAGTTAACTGAAGAAGGTTGGACTATTCCTGAAGAATTAGATGATTATGCAAGAATAGATTATTCAGAAATCCTTTTAAGTGAGCTTGAAGATATAGAAATAGAAATATTAAGAGAGATAGACAAAGCATTAGAAAGGATAGCTGATGGAACATACGGACTTTGTGAGGTGTGTGGAAAACCAATAGAAGAGAAAAGACTTGAAGCTCTTCCTTGGACAACTTTATGTATTGAACATGCAGCAGAAGCAGAAAAAACAAGAGATTTAATAGACCACAGATACACTGTTTATCTAAGAGAAAGCCTTATACCACCT
>JALWKR010000171.1 GCA_027081375.1 Persephonella sp. | reverse complement strand
TTTCAGATACTACCTCAAAGAAAGGTTTATAAGCTTTCTCTACAGCTTCATCTACAACTTCATAAAAGTTCTCTACAGGTTGGTGACAGTGTATACCAAATAATAATTTTCTACTCATATTAAAACTCCGAATATCCGTTTCCAGTTGATTCCATAACTAACATACCTATTGCAAACAGCACACCGTAAACTAAAAGACCCATTAGGATTACTAAGAATATACCACCTATAGATGTACCACCTTGTTTTACTACCATCTGTTTAAACGCTTCTTCATCAGGATAGGCTGTTTTAAGTTTTGTTAAGTTTTCGTATGTTTTAATAGCATAAAGATAGTTCCCATACATCCCAAGTCCTACTATCATACCAATCCATAGAATAAGTCCAATGAGAGGAACCAATGTTGCGATATTAAGGACTATATATATAAAAGCGTAAAGATACATTTTTCTGTATCCTAACCAGTTTGCAGTAAACAAAAATGCAGGCCAGTTCCATGAAACTTTACTTCCACTTGCAGACATTAGTTTCCATTTTGCTATGTAATAATCTGAATTTTTTTGAACGTATAGACGAATTATATCTTCGCTAAAGTCTTCAAAAAGCTTTTTTGTTACCATCCATATCTCCCCTTTTTGTTTTAAATACTAACACGAAATTATCTAATATTTAACTTATAAAGATTTAGTTTACAGTTATTTACTTAAAACAAGTTTCTGTTACCTTTAATAATGTGAAAGTTTTTTAATGGAGGCTACCTTGAAAAGAGGAAGAGAGCTTTTAATATCAATGTTTAAAACTGCTATTGAATCAGTTCACCCTAAAAACCTGATACCTGCATCTCTTTCTTTTCAAAAAGATTATCTGGAAATTGAAAATCAAAAATTTCTTATCCCCAAATCTTTTTATGTATTTGGCAGTGGTAAAGCCTCTGTTGAAATGGCTAAAGCTATTGAAAAGGTAGCAGCAGATAGAATAAAAGAAGGCCTAGTTGTATGCAATTATACGGAAAATTTAGAAAAAATTGATGTGATAGAAGGTTCCCATCCTGTTCCAGATGAAAAAAGCCTAAAAGCAGGAGATATACTGTATAAAAAAATGTCTTCCCTAAAAGAAGATAACTTTTTTATATATCTTCTTTCAGGAGGAAGCTCTGCTCTTATTGAAAAACTTATACCACCAATAACATTAGAAGACCTAAGAGAACTAACGGAACTTTTACTAAAACACTCTGTTCCCATTGATGAGATAAATGTTATTAGAAAACATATTTCCCTTATCAAAGGTGGAAGGCTAGGTAGAGCCGCAAAAGCAAAAGGTATTGTTTTGGTTATATCAGATGTTATTGGAGATGACCTATTTACAATAGGTTCAGCACCTTTATATTACGATAAATCAACATACAAAGATGCTTATTACATTTTAGAAAAATATGCCTTGTTAGATAAGATTCCTAAAAGTGTAAAAGAGGTTATAGAAAAAGGTCTTAAAGGAGAAATCCCTGACACTCCTAAAGAAGAAAACCCAAATATAAAGCACTTTATTATTGGAAATAACCTGAAAGCTTTAGAAAATGCCAAGAAGATAGCAGAAAAGAATAGATACAAAGCTTATATAATGACTTCTCAGATAAAAGGAGAAGCTAGAGAGGTAGCAAAAGTTATAGTTTCTATAGGAAAGGAAATATTAAAAACAGAAAATCCCTTTAAAAAACCTGTGTGTTTACTTTTTGGAGGAGAAACAACGGTAACAGTTAAAGGAAATGGAAAAGGTGGAAGAAATCAGGAGCTTTGTCTGTCAGCTCTTAACGAGATAAAAGACACAGAAAATATACATCTTTTAAGTGGTGGAACAGACGGGATAGATGGAAACTCAGATGCTGCAGGGGCAGTAATTGATAAAACTTCTTATGAAAAAGCTTTGAAAAAAGGTTTGTCAATAGATGAGTATCTGGAAAATAACGATAGCTACCATTTTTTCAAACAAACAGATGACCTTATTTTCACAGGTTATACAGGAACAAATGTCATGGATATAACAATTCTCTTAGTGGAGGATAAGTAATGGAAACGTATAGATTTTCAACAGCTCTAAGGGAGGATGCAAGAAAAAAGATAGAGAGACTAGGATACGCTGATATTGTAGTGGGAATACCTTCTTACTTTAGCCAAGAAACAATAAGCCATGTAATAGAAACAGCAGCAAAAGGTCTTGAAAAATACTATCCAAACAAAAGATGTCTAATTTTTGTTTCTGATGGAGGTTCTACAGATGATACAAGAGAGGAAGCAGAGGCTACAGATATAAGTGAATACAACATAGAAAAGATAGTAACTATATACAGAGGCATTCCAGGGAAAGGCTCAGCACTTAGAGCTGTTTTTGAGGCAGCTCATTTTTTAAAAGCACAGGCAGTAGCCACTTTTGACTCTGACCTGAAATCTATTACTCCAGAATGGGTAAAAAATATCCTTGAACCTATTTTTGAGGGCTATGATTATGTAACACCTTACTATAAAAGATACAAATTTGACGGGACAATAACAAACAACGTTGCATATCCTCTAACACGTACTCTTTATGGTCTTCGTATCAGACAGCCTATTGGTGGTGATTTTGGAATGTCTTATAAATTAGTTAAAGATTTTCTTGATAAAGATGTATGGGAAACAGATGTAGCAAGATTTGGTATTGATATATGGATGACCACAACAGCAATAGTTGATGGTTTCAAAATATGTCAGGCTAGACTTGGAGCAAAAATACATAACGAGAAAGATCCATCTAGAGATTTAAGCGGAATGTACAGAGAAGTTGTTGGAACAATATTTAATCTAATGGAAGATTATGAGTCATTCTGGAAAAGTGTTAAAGGTTCAAAAGATGTTCCTATATTTGGAGATTTTGTAGGAATAGAACCTAAGCCTTTTGAGATAGATAAAGAAGGTCTTATAGAGTACTTTAAAATTGGATATAACAACTTTGCAGGGGTTTGGAAAGTAGTTTTAGAAAAGAAAGATTTTGACATCATTAAAAAACTTTTTATGGAAGAAGATTTTGAGAATTTTGTAATGCCTGTTGATACATGGATAAGAATTGTGTATAGATATGCCTATAACTTCCACGCAACCCCAAGACAAAAATTTAAACTTTTGAATACCATGATACCTTTATATAACGCTAGAGTAGCTTCTTTAGTGAATGAACTTGGAGATAAAACAGAAGAAGAAGCAGAAAACTATTATCAGGAGCAGGCTCAATTATTTGAAGAAATGAAACCTTATCTACTGAAACTTTGGAAATAAACAAAGGAGGGCATAAATGGCAGATTTTTTCCAGAATGGAGTTATAACAACACTACAAAAACTAAAACATAGGTCTTTAGATGAACTTGAATATGAACTGGAAATTTTTGCAAAAAGAAGAAATATGGTTCTTCTTTTACCAGCTCTTTATTCTGAGTTTGAAGGACCTGCAATGCCTAGAATAGTAGAGGAACTAAAGAAAATAAAATATCTATACAAGATAGTTCTATCTCTAGACAGAGCTAATGAGGAGCAATTTAGAAGGGTCAAAAATATAATGTCTGAAATTCCTACTGAAGTAAGGGTTATATGGCATGATGGCCCTAGAATGCAGGCACTTTATAAAGAACTTCAAGAAGCAGGTTTCAATGTTTCTATACCAGGAAAAGGACGCTCTGTATGGATGAGTTTAGGATATATTTTGTCTGATGCCTCTGCTTATGCTATTGGATTACATGACTGTGATATTGTTAATTACACAAGAGAACTTCCTGCAAGACTTCTATACCCTGTAGTTCATCCAGCACTAGATTTTG
>JALWKR010000170.1 GCA_027081375.1 Persephonella sp. | reverse complement strand
TTTCTTCCTGTTCTGCGGCATTATCAAATACAAAAGAGGAAGCCTATAAAGATTTTGTTTACTGTAAATATGCCTATATGAAGGGAGAAACTGTTTCTGCTTACCTTTTCTGTAAGGAAGCTCTTAAAGAAGACCCAAATTCCCTTACTATATACAAAGAGCTTATAAAGATTTCCAGTGTACTAGGAAAAGAAGATGAAGCAAGAAAATATATAAAGGAAATGCTTTCTAAATTTGGTGATAATCCTGAAGCTTACAATTATGCTGCTAAGGCATATAAATATCTGCACGATGAAGAAAATTTTAAAAAGGTTGTACTGGAAGGTATTAAAAAATTTCCTGACAATGTAGCACTTCTGAAAAAATTAGGAGATATATATATAGAAGAAGGTAATGTAGGAAATGCAATAGAAGTTCTTCAAAAGTTAATTAAACTTGATCCAGATAATAAAAAACGCTATTACTTCCTAATGGCAAAACTTTACTTTTACAAAGATATGGATGAAGAAGCTGAAAATGTTTTGAAACAGGCATATAAGGAAAATCCATCAGATATTGATTACCTTATATATCTTGGAGATTTATACTATGGAAAAGGAGATTTAAAAAAAGCTGAGAAAGTATATGAGGAAGCACTAAAAAAAGATCCAAAAAATATAAAGTTATTGGAAAAGCTATTTCAGATTTATGTCCTTTTTGATGAGAATGAAAAGGCAGAAAAAACTATAAACAAGATTGTGGAAATAGATCCTTTTAGGAAAGATGCTCTTTTAAAAAAATATCTCCTTTCTTTAAAACTTGGAAAAGCTAAAGAAGTTATAAAAGACCTTGAAGTCCTTGCAAAGAAATATCCTAATGATGAGGAAGTTCTTTCTATATTAGGTATGGCTTATGACTATCTAAAGGATTATGATAAAGCTATACAAGCTTATAAAAAAGTTCTTGAAATTGACTCTAGTAACGAGGAGATATTAGAAAGATTAGCTAATGTATACATAGAGCAGGGTAAATATAAAGAAGCAGAAGAGGCTGCTAAAAGATTAATAGAGTTAGATAGAGTTGAATATAGATACTATCTTCTTCTAGCTGATATAAAAGATAAAGAAGGTCATCCTGAAGAAGCTTTAAAAGTACTAAAGGAATTAGAAGAAAGGATAGACGTTCCTCCTGTTGTATATTTTATGGAAGCAATCTATTACGATAAGCTAAACAGATGGGATGAAGCTGAAAAAGCCTTAAAAAAAGCATTAGAACTGAGACCAAATTATCCAGATGCTCTTAACTACCTAGGATATTCATATATAGTTAGAGACATAGATATAAAAAAAGGAATAGAATTAGTAAAAAAAGCCTTAAAGTACAGTCCTGAAAATCCAGCTTACCTAGATAGTCTTGCGTGGGGATATTATAAGCTTGGCAAGATAAATGAAGCTTTCTCTTACATAAAAAAAGCTTATGAAGCTATGCCTGATGACCCTGTGCTAACATTTCACTACGGAGCTATTTTAGAAAAGTTAGGAAAAAAAGAAGAAGCTTTAAATCTGTACAAAAAGGCCTTAAACCTTATAAGGAAAATAGGAAAAGAGCCTGAACCAGGACTTAAAGAAGAAATTCTTAAACATTTAAAAAGGCTTGAAGGGAAATAACCCTTCAAGCTTTTATATATTCTTTTGATATTTCTGAAACTGGAAGTATCTCAACAGCTTCTTGGGATATTAAATCTTTAACAAATGCAGCATTTAATCTATGTCCACCTTTAAAAGAATAAAACTCACCAAGTAATGGATGTCCTATAAGATACAAATCTCCTATTAAGTCTAAAACTTTATGTTTTACAGGTTCATCCTCAAATCTAAATCCTTCTGGATTTATAACTTTATCTTCATGAATAACAACTGCGTTTTCCAAAGATCCACCTTGGGCAAGTCCTTTACTTCTTAAAAATTCAACTTCTTCAAGGAAACAGTATGTTCTAGCGTTTGGGATTTCAGAGACAAACCTGTTGTTATGAATATATGAAGCTTTTTTATTTCCTATAATACTGTTTTTATAATCTGCATGATAAGTTGCTTTAAATTGAAGAGAAGGTTTACCTAAGATAAATCTATCTTCATAAGTTGTTTTTACTTCTTTTGTTAAAACGGCAAAAATCTTTTCTTCCTGAAGGTCTTTAATACCTGCTCTTTTTATCTCTTCAATAAATACTTTCGCACTTCCATCTAATATAGGCACTTCCTCATTATCAATCTCAATAAAGAGGTTATCTATATCTAGGAAAAATAAAGCAGCCATTAGATGTTCTATAGTTTTAACCCACTGACCATCTTTATAAAGAGAAGTAGAAAAATCAAATCCATTTGCATAATCTACATGAGCTGGTATAGATACACCATTTCTTATAAAAACTATCCCTGTATTTGCTTCTGTAGGTATAAGCTTTAGATTAACATTTTTTCCAGAATGAAGCCCAATACCGCTTATTTTAACCTCTTTTTTTATTGTTCTTTGATATCTATTCAATTTCTTATTGCTCCCTTATTTAGAATTTAAACATTTAATATCTAAGCAAAAAACATTCCTAAAAATATTATGAATAATTACAAATATTTACATTTTTTAAGAGAAAAAAATTTTGCAAATTTTCAAATTTTTCTGCCAAATATTAGATATCCAGTATGGGCAATCATTCTATCTTCAGGTCTTAACCTATCAGGAACTGGTTTATAATGTCTAAGAAGAATTTCCATAACTTCAAGATTTATAAATTTATGTTTCTCCAGTTCCTCCAACAGCATAGAAACCTGATTTGTTGTAGGTACAAGGAAACCTACAGGAGAGCCATTTTTTAAAGATTTTTTTATGTTCTCTATATAAAGCCACGGTTCTCTAACATCTATAAAAGCAGCGTCAAACTCATTTTCAGGAAGAGGCTGGGAAAGGTCTTGATTAAATGTCTCTACATACCTTTCTAGTCCTGCAAGTTTTATGTTTTCAAGAGCATTTTTTATATACTTTTCTTCCCTTTCATAACAGTATATCTTTCCATTTGGTTTTACAGCGTTTGCCATAACAATAGTAAGTCCGCCACTTCCTATTCCACTTTCAAGTACTTTCATACCATCAGTTACACCAAGCTTTAACGTTATATACGCACTATCTTTTGGATAGATAATCTGGGTTTTCCTCTTAATTCCGTACATAATGATGTCGTACAAGGTAGGCTTTAAAAGTATATATTCATGTCCTTTGTGGGTTTTAACTGTATCTCCATAGTTTTTTCCTATTATCTCATCATGGGGAATATTTCCTTTATGGGTTCCAAAAATTTCTCCTTTTTTTAAAACAACAAAAAATGAGTTTTTTTTATCTTTCAGCCAGACTGTATCTCCTTCTTTTATCAATCTTTTTACCCCTTTTTAGTTAATTGAAAGCCACTTGTCTGCGTATTTAACAATAGATGAGAAACTAAGACTAATAACTTTATCACTAAGAAAATCTTTAGGAGATTTTAGTTTTTTGTTTTTTATCTCTTTTTCAAGTTCTTTTTTAGTGAGAATAAAAAATTCAGGTCTATCATAAAGATCTTTTGGAATATATACAAACACATAAACAATGTTATCTATGTCCTCTTTTCTCTCAACTATCCATGATTTTTTAAATCCTTGTCCAGAAACTTTTATATAGAATTTTTTATCGTCTTTCATTGCAAAAAGCATATCGTCATCTAAGATATTAACGTTAAAGCCTCTTCTTGATAGCTCAGCAGCAGTATAAAACAACGCCGTTTTCTGAACTAGAGATACATTCTCTTTCAGCTGCATAGCTCCTCCAGATCTTCAACGAAAG
>JALWKR010000169.1 GCA_027081375.1 Persephonella sp. | reverse complement strand
TTGATAAAATGATTTCAGGGGATATAAAACTTCTTTGGGTAGTATGTACAAACCCAGCTGTTACTATTCCAAATCTCCAAAAATTCTGGAAAGCTTTAGAAAATACATTTGTTATTGTTCAAGATGCATACCTTACAGACACAACTGATTATGCAAACCTTATTCTTCCAGCCTCTCAGTGGGGAGAAAAAGAAGGTGTTATGACATCATCAGACAGAACAATAACCCACAACACGCCTTTTAGAGAGCCTCCAAAAAATGCAAAACATGACTGGCAGATTTTCTGTGAAGTTGCTTCAAAAATGGGATGGGAAAAGCAGTTTTCATACAAAAACAGCAGAGAGATATTTGATGAGTATAAAAAGACAACAAAGGGAAGATTATGCGATATTTCTAATTGGACATACGAAGACCTTCCAAAACAATGGGGAGGAAAATGGCTGTATAAAGATAAAAAATTTCCTACCCCAACAGGAAAAGCAAGATTTAATGCGGCAGTTTTTGAAGAACCTGCAGACAAAGTAGAGTATCCATACAGCTACATTCTTACAACAGGAAGGACAAAGAAGCAGTGGCATACAATGACAAGAACAGGAAAAGCCTATGAGCTTTTAAGAGGTGAGGAAGAACCATATCTTCTTTTAAATGAAGATGATGCCTATGAGCTAGGAGTAATAGATGGAGATTACATTCATATACAGTCTAGAAGAGGCAAAGCTTATCTAAAGGTAAAAATTGGAGATATAAAACAGGGAGTAATATTTGCTCCATTTGGCTACGGAAGTGTTTACCATTTCCCTACAAACATAGTTGTTTCTGATGCTATAGACCCTATATCAAAAGAGCCAGACCTTAAATTTTCTGCTATATATATAAAAGCAAAAAGCAGAAAGATTACAAAGCTATCAGAAGAAAGTATTCATATTGTTCAGCAGTCGTATCCAAAAATTAGATACAGATTAGATGATGTATTTTTTAAACTTTATGAATATCTGTTTAAGAAACATCCTGAACTTAAACAACTTTTTGACAAGGACATTAAAGAGCTTGCTAAACAGCAAGCAAGGTTGTTTAGTCTTTATATTGAAAATATAGAAAACTTAGATGCTATACAGGATGAGATTAATAAAGTAGTGGAAAAACATGTTGAGAAAAAAGTTCAGCCAAAACACTATAAATACTTTGGAGAAGCATTTGTCAGAGCTTTAAGGGAAGTTTGCCCTGTTTCGTATATTGAAAAAGAAGCTTGGAAAGAGGTGTATGATTTCCTTGCAGATTATATCAGTGCAAAAGAGATGAAGATTTACGAGAAAAAGCTCAAGGCTTAGTCCTTGAGCTTTATCCTACCTTCTTTGCATTTTCCTTTAAAATTTTTTCTTTTTCCTTTTTAGATAAGATTTTTACTGTAACAGGGTGGTGTCTTTTTAAGCCAATTTTTTTTATTAGCTCATGTTCTTTTTCCTTTAATTTTTCAAGCTCATTTTCTAAAACAAGTACAAGATTTATATGAGCTGCTTTTTCTTTTCCCTTTAAAATGTTTCCCATTATATATACTTCAGCGTCTTTAAACTCTTTTTTAATTTTATCTACAACACTATCAACAAAATTTTCATAATTTTGGATAAACTGTTCTCTTTCCTTTAATCTCCAGTCAATATACTCTTTTAACTTAACCCCAGTAAAAACTCTATACACAACTTCAAATATAAGGGTAAGGATTAACACTACTGTTGAAGATGCTAGGGAATCTGGATTTGTTTTTAGATTATAACCAACTAGTACAATTATAGATATTACGCATAACAGAAAAGCAATAAAAGATATAAATCTGTTAGAATCTGTATAATGAGCAAGTTTTACATTTGCAAGATTTACTCCTGCAAATATAATAAGAAATCCTAAACTGCCTGCTACAGATATATTTTCAAGATTAAAAGTGGTGGCAAAAATTATTGTTATAATTGCTAGAATTATAAGACCTTCTGTAGCATGTTTCCATATATATTTTGTTATATTTTTTGGTAAAGCTCCGAATTTTGCTACTAAATAACTAACCCTTGCACTGCCATAAAGAGTTGCATTTATCGCTGATGCAGTGGATAAAAGAGCAGCAATACCTATTAAAACAAATCCAGCTTCTCCTAAAAAAAGCTTTGCAGCTACAGCAAGGGCATAATCCTGATATTTCTGAACTTCTTCGTATGTAAGGTTTGCAACAGCAACGGCAGAAACAAGAACGTAAATAAAAATAACCGTTGTAACAGCAGCATAAAAAGCTTTAGGAAGAGTTCTTTCTGGGTCTTCTACGTCATGAGCTGTATTTGCAATAAGCTCAAACCCTTCATATGCGAGGAATATAATAAGACCACCAGTCATTATCTTTATAATACTTTCCCAGTGCTCAGGAGACAGTTTTGAAAAATCTCCAGTTAAAAAGCCAAGAGCTGAGAAAAAAAGCAGTATTCCAACTTTCATAAAGACCATAATATCTTCGGCCTTTCCACTAACATAAGCACCAAAAGCATTCAAAACTGTAAAAAAGACAATAACAAGAATAATAAAAATCTTTTTTACTATCTCTACTTCATGACCTAAGAATAAGGCAGATGCGTAGCTTCCAAAGGCATAAGAGTAAAGAGAAAGCATTATTACATAACTTGCAAGTAAAAGAGTGTTTAAATATCCTGTAAAAATATTATTTCCAAATGCTCTTACAAGGTATTCAACTGTTCCTCCTTCAGAAGGGTATCTAACAGACAGTTTTGCATAGGAATAAGATGTCAAAAGTGCTATGATTCCTGCGAAAATAAAGGCTACAGGAGCAGCTCCTTTTGCGAGAAGGATTGTAAGACCTAAGACAGCAAAAATACCACCACCTATCATTCCACCAACGCCGATAGAATAAGCTTCCCAGAAACCTATCTTTTTCATTTTTACTGATTTATCTTTATGCTTATCATTAAGAGCCATTTAACTTTCCTTTTTTTCTTTTTTTATTTTTCATTTTTATCCAGTCTATTGTTACGATTATACCTGCCAAAAAAGCACCTCCTAATGCAACAAATCCAAGATAGTAAAAAACACAGAAGAAAATATCTTTATCACACATTTTATCCTCCTTTAAAAACCCTGACTTTTAAGTTGTTTTTTAAATCCAGGGAATTTTACAAACGCAAATCTTTTATTTCTGTAAACATGGAAGAAAAATACTTTTACAGCGTCATTAAATAAGAACCAGACCATTGCATATCCCCACATAAATAAAGCCCATTCCCATCCAATTGGCGTAATAAGGTCAAATCCGTAAACAGCTATAACTGTTCCAATGAAACTTGTTCCGATTGTTGCCCAGAAAAGAGCAGGAGAAGGCCATGGTTTTTCCCAAAACCATGTTTTTCTTCTTGTATTAAAGATAGTGTTGTGTCCTGCAACTATTAGTTTTGTGAAGATAATAGACTGAACCATATCCATTGGCAGTTTCCAGTACTCTACAAGTAGGAAATACAATGTAAATGAAGAAATAACTCCTGCTACTCCTAGCCATGAGGAGAGAACTAGTATTTCTGTCATATCCCACGTCTGTGGTTTTGGAGAAGCTTTTTCATGGTCGTAAGCTATAGTGAGAATAGGAATATCATTTAATAAAGCTAAAAGGATAATCATAAGAGCTGTTATTGGATAGAAATTAAATATTACGATGGAGAGAGTCATAAACAGGATTATTCTAATTGTTTCTGCAATTCTATAAATAGTGTAAGATTCCATTCTTCTGAAAATTTCTCTTGAGATTCTGATTGCATCAACTATCACTTTTAGACCAGGTGCAAGAAGGACAATATCAGCAGCAGCCCTTGCAGCGTCAGTAGCTCCTGCCACAGCAATACCACAGTCGGCTTTTCTGA
>JALWKR010000168.1 GCA_027081375.1 Persephonella sp. | reverse complement strand
TTTTTATTGTGTTAACAACTGACTGTATTTTTTCAGACTGTTTTGTTAATACTTCAACTTCATTTCTTAAATCCACCACTTCATCTGCAAGCTTTTGAACATCATCTATTGATGAAACAATAACATTTGAACTTTCTTCTGCTACTTTTTCTACTTTAAGAGAATTCGTCTGTACATTCTTTATATGACTGTTTACATTCTCTATAGTTTTAACAAGCTCTTTAGATGAAGTATAAAGATGATTTGAAACATTTTTCAGCTTGTCGCTTTTGTATTTTGTGTTTGTAAGGTCTGTGATAAGAATTCCTGAATCCTTAGAAACAAGAGTTGATATATCCATAAGATTTTCAAAAACAGACTTTATCCATGAAACAAAGTCGTCAAACTCTTTTCCTAACATACCAAGTTCATCATTTCTGTTTAAAGAAAGCTTTTTATTGAGGTTTCCTGTTTTTATATCCTGCATAATTGAAATCATTCTATTAATAGGATTTACAATAGCTTTATATGTGGTAAATGCACCTATTCCTATAACTATCAGGCTAAAGAGAGGAATAAGTATAACTAAAGTAGATGCAAAATTTAACGTGGACTTTGCTTTTTCTCTATACTTTTTTGCTAGTAAGGATAACTTTTCTATTAGGTATATTTTATCTTTACTAGAAGAGCTTGAAAAATAGATTTTTAGATCTTCTTCAATATTATTAGGAATTTCTCCCCTTTCTATGAAAAGTCTAATATCAGCTTTTCCCTTTTCTCCTTTTGATAAGTCTTCTTTTATTCTTTCTAGAACTTGAGCTTTTCTATCTAAATGTTCATATTCGTTTATTTTCATATGAACATATTCAGTTAAGAAAAATATGAGAAGCACCTCAACAACAAGGGATACTATCAGTTTTGTTTTTATTTTCATCTATCCACTCTCCCTTCTTCTTTTTGCTTAGAGTTACTTTTTTTCTATTATTACTTTATAAAGCTCTGTTAGTTTTCTAACTATTTCATGGGAAACATCTATCATTTCATTTACTTTTTCAAAGGCATCTTTTACTTTTCCTTCTCTATTTAACTGTATTGCTTCAATTCCATATGCATGTATTTTTCTGTGAGGTTCTTCTAACTCTCTGAATATCCTTACTGCTTCAGGTCCATACTTCTGTATTTCTTCTAATCCTGTTGAGTAATACCATTTTCCTAAATCACAGCTCATATGGTCTGTTGGTTCCCAGTTTGAGATTCCCTCTATAACTTTCATAACATTTTGCATCCATGTTCCATGGTCTATAATTCTTGTTAAAAGGGTAATTTCTAAAGATTTCTTTAATCTAGAGAGAAGATGCCATGCGTTAATACCACTTTTAAATGTTCTCTCTGCAGTATCATCAAGTTCCTGGGCAATCTTATCTATATCGTCTAGAGAACTTAAAAGATTTTTAGCATCCTGAGTTACTTCCTCTATAGTTTTTGCCTGCTCCTCTACATCCCCAGTTTGAGTTTCAATCATAGATGTTATTCTTTTTCCTGCTTCTTCTATCTCCTTGAATATAGCTGTAATCTCTGCTGCGTAATCTACTCCTTCTTTAACAATATCCTTAGCTTTTTGCACTTCTGCTTCTGTTCTTTCCATCTCTTCAACAATACCATTAATAACTGTTCTTATCTCATTTGCACTTTTGGATGTTTTTTCTGCAAGTTTTCTAACTTCATCAGCAACAACAGCAAAACCTCTACCTACCTCTCCAGCTCTAGCAGCTTCTATTGCTGCATTTAAAGCTAGAAGGTTTGTCTGCTCTGTAATCTCTAAAATTACGTCAAGAATATGTTCTATACCGCTTATTCTTCTTTTAAGTTCATTTGTAGATTCGTTAAGCTGTTCCATAACTACTTCTGTATGGTTAATATTTGAAGCAGTTTTTTGAATTTCCTCTGTTCCCCTTGCTACAATCTCATTAATTTTTTTCTGGGTTTCGTTAATCTCTATAATTGATTTTGTTATGGTTTTTACAGATTCAGCAATCTCATCCATAGACTCTAAAATATCTTCAAGTTCTTCTCTGAAGAACTTGAATTTCACTCTTAGCTTAAAAGCTGTTGCTCTTATTAAAGATGTCTCAAAAATCGTTATAACTACTTCAGGAGCTGCATCTTTTATTATTCTGTCTATATTTCTACTATCTGTTACATCAAGCCATACAGCACCGTAAGATACTATCTTACCTTCCTTATTAGTAACTGGAAATCTGTAAGATTCAATAATATGTCCACCAACAGTGATGTCAGCGTTTTTCTTTATTTCCCCTGGTTTTAACTCTTTTAGAAGCTGTTTTATTCTGTCAGGGTCTTTATGGAACTTGTGAATAGATATTCCAATAGGATTAGTCCAGTCAATATTGTATCCGTAAGTTTTATTTATCTCTTCTCCAAGGGAAAGGAGAAGTTCCCTTCCCCTTTTATTTATATAGGTAAATCTGTTACCATCGTGTCCAGGCTGAAAATCTGTATCAACAAGAAATATCCCTTCGCTTTTTAAAAAATCTAGAAGTTCCCAACCTTCATAAGCCTTATCTTCTAACTCTTTTATCTGTTTTTTTAGCTGATTTAAACTTTCCTGAAGTTCTTTTGCTAGTCTTTCTTTTTGCTGAAGTTCCTGTTTTAAGTCCTCTATTATTGCGTCCTTATCTTCTATTTCCTTTTCTAAAGCCATAAGTTGAAGTTCTTTATTTTCTAAATCTGTTTTTGCTTTTTCTAGCTCTTTTTCTCTTTCTTCAAGCTGTTTTTTTAAGTGGTCTACAAGTTGATAAACATCTTTACATCCAAAAAGTCCCATAATTTACTGCCTCCCTATTTCTTTACTGCAGAGAAAATCTTTTCCATCTTTTCTTTTAAAACTTCTGCAGTAAAAGGTTTTACTATGTAGTTATTTACGCCGGCTTTAATTGCCATTAAAACGTTTTCTTTCTTAGCTTCTGCAGTTACCATTAAAACAGGAAGATGCTTTAGTTCAGGGTCTTTTCTTATCTCCTGAACAAGCTCAAGTCCTGTCATGTTAGGCATGTTCCAGTCAGTTACTACAAAATCAAATTTTTCTGATTTTAGTTTTTGAAGGGCAACTTTTCCATCTTCCGCTTCTTCAATATTTTTGTATCCAAGCTGATTTAAAAGGCCTTTAATAATTCTTCTCATAGTAGCCATATCATCTACTACAAGAATTCTAATATTTGGGTCTGGTAATGCCATTTATCCTTCCTCCTCTTGAAATTAATTAAAAATTTAATAGAATGTTAATAATGGTCTTTCCAAAGACCATATTGTATTACTTACCTTTTTAAATTCTGCTTTGCCTTTGTGGAGGGATAAAATCCCGTAGAAGCAAAGGCTTAAAAGTATTCCGTGAGTCCTTACCTTCTTGGTAAGGATAACGGATAGTACATCCCTACCCCATAGAGAGGTAGGCGAAGGACACTTAGTAAGAGGTTTATTTGCTAACTTTTTAATAGTTTTTATCATCTTTTATCACCTCTGAAGGGTGTCCTTTTTTATTGCATATTTATGTACTAGCTTTATTAAGTCTGGTGCATCAAACTTAACTAAGTGAGCATCAGCATTAACAAATTTAGCTTTATCAACTGTTGCTTTATCACTTAAAGATGTGTTTATTATTACTGGGAGTTTCGCCAAGACAGGATGTTCTTTAACTTTCTTAGTAAATGTAAGACCATCCATTCCTGGCATTTCAATGTCTGAAATAACAAGTTGAATATAATCAGTTATATCTTTTCCTTCTTCTTTAGCTTGCTGTAATGTTTTATTGAGAAAATCTAACGCTTCTATTCCATTTGCAGCTTCAAAAACAGTATGCCCATCTTTTTCTAGTATTCTTCTTATTATCTTTCTTGCAACAGGAGA
>JALWKR010000167.1 GCA_027081375.1 Persephonella sp. | reverse complement strand
GTATAGGTGATTGGCCAAACTCATACTACTTCTATATTCCGAGAATTTGTAATCACTGTTCAAACCCTGGATGTTTAGCTGCTTGCCCAAGGGAAGCTATATTCAAAAGAGAACAGGATGGTATTGTCCTTGTTGACCTTGATAGATGTCAGGGATACAGATACTGTATTGCAGGATGCCCTTATAAGAAAATATACTTCAACCCTAAACTTTCTAAATCAGAAAAATGTATATTCTGTTTCCCAAGAATTGAAAAAGGTCTTCCTCCTGCATGTGCTCACCAGTGTGTAGGAAGAATTAGATTTGTAGGTTTCCTTGATGACGAAGAATCACAGGTATACAAACTTGTTCATAAATACAAAGTGGCTCTTCCACTAAGACCTGACTTTGGAACACAGCCTAACGTTTACTACGTTCCACCAGTTATAGCTCCTCCAAAATTTGATGATGAAGGAAAACCTATAGAGAATGAAGAGAGAATTCCTATAGAGTATCTTGAAAAGCTCTTTGGACCGGAGGTTCACCAGGCTATTAAAACTCTCAAAGAAGAGATGGCTAAAAGAGAAAGAGGAGAAGAGTCTGAGCTAATGGACATTCTTATAGCTTATAATCACGCTGATATGTTCAGATTAGATCATAACTACTATGAAAAAGTTGCTGCTGAAAAAGGATTAAAAGGTTCTGAGTACTTTAGAATAATAGATGAAAGATATGTTCAAGGTGCTAATACACCTAAAGTTGAAGGAGTTTATGGAAAAGTTTACTTCCAGACTCAGCCAGCTATGAAAGAAGAGAAAGAAAAAGAGGGACACCATTAAAAATCGGGGGTCCCTCCCTCTTTTTAACAAAGAACAACTAAGGAGGAAAGATAAATGAAAAGAACTTTAAAGGCAGCTGTATTAGGATTGACTGCGATTTCTTTGTCTGCTGTAGCTGCTGATAGCGGTTTCTTCAAATATGAAGTAATAGATGCTTTATATACATCAAAAGCTATCCCTTCAGATCCAAATGCTAAAATATGGGAAAAGGCAAAGGGAACAGAGATAACTTTATATCCACAAGTATCTGTTAGATTAAATGATAAAAAAGCAAACAGCTTAATACCTAAAAAAGAGGCTATCAAAGCAACTGTAAAAGCAGCCTACAACGGTAAAAATATTGCTGTTTATATAAAATGGAAAGATGATACTCCTTCTCTTCAACCTACCTTAACAACAAATCAGTTTGCAGATGGAGTTAGTGTTGAATTTCCTAACAAGTTTGGAAGGGGAATAACTCTTCCGTACGTTGGAATGGGAGATGAAAACCATCCTGTAACTGTTTATCTTCAGAAAAATGTAGCTGGAAGAGACTATCAAAAAGTATTTATATCAAAAGGATTTGGATCTCTCACAGAGATTAAAGAAAATGGCGTAAACATTGTAATGAAGTACGATTCTAAAAATAAAGAATGGTATGCAGTATTTAAAAGACCTTTAAAAACTGAAAACTCAAATCTTAGAGCAGGATTAGTTCCAGTAGCTTTTGCTGTCTGGGATGGTAACAAGTATGAAAGAGATGGAAATAAATCTCTTTCAAGATGGAAGTTTATCAAACTTGGAAAGTATAAGTTAGACAAGAAGTATCTAGCTTATGTTTCTTGGGGTGGTCCTTACGCAGACTGGAAAGAAAAAGGAAAAGATATAGGAAATCCTGAAAATGGAAAGAAACTTTTTCAGCAAAACGGATGTATTGGATGTCACAGAGCAGGGGAGTTCCAGACTGCACCTGCAGGAATGGCACCTGATTTATCTGATATAGGTGGAATAGCAAATGCAGTATATCTAAAAGAGTCTATTGTTAATCCTAACGATGTTATTATCAGAAACCTAAATATTAACAGACACTATATGAAAACAAATCCAGACAGATTTAAAGCATATCCAAACAACAGTATGTATGAATGGTATATAAAAACAAACGGTAAAAAACAGTCTAAAATGCCAACATTTGCACATTTAAAACCTCAAGATATTAACGATATTGTTGCTTACCTTAAAACTCTTGTAGATTGGAAGAACTTCAAATAATGGAGGTTGTAAGAAAATGAAAATAAAAAAAGTATTTGCATCTATTCTAAGTTTAGCTTTTCTCTTGTCTACTGTAGGTTATACCTCTTATGTTTATGCTGAAGAGCAAGCTGCTGTAGAAGAGGAAGAAGATGAAGAGGAAGAAGAATTAGAATTTACTTCTGCTGTTATTACTGCTGTATCCTGTGCAGAAGAAGCTGAAGAGAAAGGAGAGTTTGACGTTTTATCTTCTTGCCCTCCCCACGCAGCATGGGAAGGAGTAAAAGATATATATGAAGGAACTCCTAAAATTGTTATATTTGATGTTACAGAAGGAGAATACTACGCCGTTAAACCTACAAAAGATGGTGTTTACTGGTCAGATCTTTTAGAAGGTTTTGGCGGAAGTATTGATGGAACAGCTGTTCCTGTTGGAAAAGAGGGCGAGGTTACAGTTATTAAGTTTACAGAGTTTGAAATTACACCAAAACCAAAACCAGGATTCTTCAAAGGTTGTTTATAATATTGTGAAGGGAGCATATGCTCCCTATTTTGCTTGGTAAATACTTTTAGGAGGGATTTCCATGAGATTAGGTTTCTTGGTAGACCTGAGTAGATGTATGGGTTGTATGGCCTGTGCTGTTGCCTGCAAGGCTGAAAACAATGTTCCTCTTCACAGCTGGAGACTCAGGGTCAAATACATAGACCAGGGAGAGTTCCCAGATGTAAAGAGACATTTTGTACCTTTAAGGTGTAATCACTGTGAAAATGCACCTTGTGAAAGAATTTGTCCTGTTTCTGCACTGCACTATCTACCTAACGGTATTGTTAATGTAGATCATGACAGATGTATAGGTTGTGCTTCATGTATGATGGCTTGTCCTTACAATGCTATCTATCTTGATCCTTTAACAAACTCAGCTGATAAGTGTACTTACTGTGCACACAGAATTGAAGTAGGTTTAATGCCTGCTTGTGTTGTTGCATGTCCAACTCATGCAAATATATTCGGAGATCTTGATGATCCAGAATCAGAGATTTCCAAATACTTAAAATCTCATAGAGATGTTATGGTTAGAAAACCAGAACTAAATACACATCCAAAACATTTCTATGTAAGAGGTTCTACAGTTGCATTAGATCCATTAGCTTCTGAAAGACCAGAAGGTTTCACTTTATTTACAGAAGTTAAGTTCTTAGACCACATAGGAGGGCACTAATCATGTTAGGAGCAGAAGTAACTTTTGATGTAGCTCTCCCAAAAGTAGTTTGGGGGTGGCTAGTTTCAACAAATATGTGGGCAAAAAGTATTGCAACAGGTTCTTTTTTACTTGGAATATACTTTATAAAAAAATATCCTGATCAAGATAGATTTTTTAGAAAATGGTTACCTATATTAGGTATTATCTTTATTGGTATAACTCTCTTAGTGACAATTTTAGATCTGCACCATATGTTTAGATTCTGGCATATATTTGCACATCCACACTTTACTTCTGCAGTTACTCTAGGTGCATGGGTTGTTTCAGCGTTTGTTATTGTTTTACTTTTAGCTTTCTGGTCATGGGTTACAGGTAAAAAGCAGCTACTTGATAAGATTATGATTCCAGGATTTATCCTTGCATTTTTCTCAACAATTTACACAGCTGGGATTATGGGTGAATCAACAGCAAGAGAGGTTTGGGTCTTCCCTGCTGAAATGATATCTATGCTCCTAAGTGCAATGTTAGCAGGTTCTGCAGCTTACTTAATTGTAGATGCAATCTTTAAACATCCTCTTGATGAAAAAATTAGAAAAGAATTAGGATACATACTTTTTGGCAGTGCTGGTTTAATGGCGGCTATGTTTATAGGAGAACTTTTCTTTG
>JALWKR010000166.1 GCA_027081375.1 Persephonella sp. | reverse complement strand
TCGTTATCTTTATCTTGAAGCATCTCATGAATATCAGGAGTTCCGTCATTGTCTAGATCTAAATCTTCTATAGGATCAGGAAGACCATCTCCATCATTATCAGAGATTTCAGGATTTTCAATAGGTACAACTGTATCGTTATCTGTAGGTTTAACATCTAAGGCATCTGGATTACCGTCGTTGTCAGTATCTACAAGATCAATAGTGATAAAGTCATCATCTCTAATTTCAAAACTTTTTCCTATAGTTGATACTAGCGGAGTTCCTTGATTGTCAAATATTGTGAATACATAATCTTTATCCTTTAATAAAGTAAGCTGGAATTTACCGTCATTATCAATTAAAGATGTTACTGTAATTAGCTGGTCATTATCTATTGTGACAGCTGAGATATATCTTAGGATATGATTTCCAACTTGATAGTCAGCAGTAGTTATTGAAGATGGAGATACATCATTAATTTCTCCAACAAGAGTGGCATAAGAAGAAGGTGTTACTGAACCTGACCCACCTAAAGAAGCAGAGTCGCCACTTCCACCTCCTCCACAAGATGCAAGTAAACTTCCCCCAGTTAAAAGTGCTGTAAGTAATAATTTTTTCTTCATATTAAAAACCTCCTGTAGTTGTTTTGTTTGACAATATTTTAGGAGGTTAAGGTTACCTAACTGTTAACAGAAAAATAAAAGCACAAAAATAATTTTTTAATGAAATGTTTCTATTTGCGTTTGTGGTGTCTTTAAATTTTTTTAGGCTTTCTTTTGTTTTTTGCTTTTATCTAAAGTTGTAGTCATTTTGAAAACCTCTATGCTATTATAGCAAATTAAAGATTATAGGGATTTTGAGAGTTTCTGACGAAACTCTCTGCCACCTATCACCTGTTTAAAAAAGGTGTATTTTGGTATTCTTTTCGTAAAAAAATCAAAAGCAAAGAGGAGAAAGGATGTTTGTAGAGGAAGGAAATAAATATCTTATTGGAAACTATGCAAGATATCCTGTTTCTTTTGAAAAAGGAGAAGGAGTTTATCTGTATGATGAGAAAGGAAAAAAATATATAGATATGCTTGCAGGAATAGCTGTAAATACTCTTGGATACAACTATCCTGCACTAACAGAAGCTATATGTGATCAGGCAAAAAAAATTCTTCACGTTTCAAATCTTTTTTATATAAAACCTCAGATAGAAGTGGCAAAAATACTTGTTGAAAATTCCTGTGGAGATAAGGTTTTTTTCTGCAACAGTGGAGCTGAAGCTAATGAAGCAGCTATAAAGCTTGCAAGAAGATACTTTTACGATAAAAAAGAAAATAGATTTACTATCATAACCTTTGAGGGAGGTTTTCACGGAAGGACTCTAGCTACTGTTAAAGCTACTGCACAACCTAAGTATCAAGAAGGTTTTGAACCTCTTCCTGAAGGTTTCAAATATGCAAATCTAAATGACATAGAAAGTGTAAAATCTGCTTTAGATGAAAACACAGCAGCAGTAATGATAGAGCTTATTCAGGGAGAAGGTGGAGTTATTCCTGCTGAAAAAGAGTTTGTGAAAGAGCTTTATACTCTTTGTAAAGAAAAAGGTATCCTTTTCATTGTAGATGAAGTTCAAACAGGTATTGGAAGAACAGGAAAGCTGTTTGCGTATGAGCATTTTGGTATAGAACCAGATATTATAACCCTTGCAAAAGGTCTAGGAGGTGGTGTTCCTATAGGAGCAGTAATTGCAAAAGAAGAAATAGCAAA
Organism: Persephonella sp.; assembly: GCA_027081375.1. Lineage (GTDB taxonomy): Bacteria > Aquificota > Aquificia > Aquificales > Hydrogenothermaceae > JAADDV01. Next base: position 2,183 of record JALWKR010000166.1, on the reverse strand, counting down.
ATCTTTTATTCCTGGAACTCACGGTTCTACATTTGGAGGAAACTATCTTGCAACAGCAGCTGCAAAGGTGGTGTTGCAAGAAGTTTTAAAGGAAGGTTTCTTAGAAGAAGTTGAAAAAAAAGGAGAATATCTAAAGAAAAAGTTAAAGGAAATAGGTTTAAATCCAAGAGGAAAGGGTCTTATGATAGGTTGTCCTTTACCTGAAGAGAAAAAAGCCTCAGATATAGCATCAAAAGCTTTAGAGGAAGGTTTAGTTATTGGAACAGCTGGAGGAAATACCTTGAGATTTGTTCCACCGTTGATTATTACAGAAAAAGAGATTGATGAAGCTATAGATATATTGAAAAAGGTGATAGATTGAAAGTAAGGAATAATATATCTAATCTAATTTATAGATTATAAAAGAGCTAAGGAGTGTATATGGAAGTAACAGAAAAAGATGTAATAAATTTTTTAAAGCACAGGGGGAAGCCTACATACTTTAAAATGCTACTGAAAAAGTTAGGAATTCCTAAAGATGAAAAGAAAAAGTTAAGAAAAATCCTTAAAAAACTCCAGAAGAAAAAATTAATAAAGTATGAAAAAGGTAAGTATCTTCTTCCAGAGTGGAAAGAAGAGATCCTTGTTCAAGGGACAGTAGAGGCTCATCCAAGTGGTTATGGTTTTCTTATTATTGGAGATGATGTGGAAGACCTTTTTATTCCTCCTCCTGAAATGAAATATCTATTTGATGGGGATGTTGTATTAGTAAAGGTTATAAAGAAAAAGAAAAAAGATGAAGCTAAAGTTGTAAAGGTAATTCAAAGAGCTATAAAAACAGCTGTAGGAACATATCAAAAAGATAAAACAGGTCACTATATTCTCCTTGCTGACACAGTTATTCCTCACAAGATTTACATAACAAAGAAAGAAGCAAAAAAATTAAAACTGGAACCAGGGACATATGTTGTTGTTGAAATAACAGAATATCCAGCTCCAAGAAAAAGAGCCAGAGGAAAAGTTATAGAAGTTTTAGGAAAAACAAAAAATACAAGAACTGTTGCAGAGATAATAGCAAGAAAATACAACCTACCTACAAAACATTCAGAAGAAGCGATAAAAGAAGCTGAAAAGCTCTCTCCTGTTGTTAGAATAACTAAAAACAGAAGAGATTTAACAGATCAGATATGTTTTACCATAGACCCAGAAAGTGCAAGAGACCATGATGATGCAGTAGCAATACAGAAGGAGGGAAATTTTTATAGGCTTTTTGTTCATATTGCTGATGTTTCTCATTATGTAAAGGAAGGTTCTGCAATAGATAGAGAGGCATTTGAGAGAGGAAACACATACTATCTTCCTGAGTATGCTCTTCATATGCTTCCTGAGAGAATAGCAACTCAGCTTTGCAGTTTAAGACCAAATGAGAAAAAGTATGCTTTTACCTGTGAGATGCTTATAGATAGACAGGGAAAAGTTGTTGATTATGATATATATGAAAGTGTGATTATAAGTAAAGCGAAGCTTACATATGATGAAGCTTTAAGGCTTATTGTTGGAGACCCAGCTTTAGAAGAGAAGTATCCCCAACTTGTTGAGCCCTTAAGACATATGGAAGAACTTGCAAAAATACTTATGAAAGCAAAAGAAAAAAGAGGAAGTATAGATTTTGACCTTCCTGAAAGTCAGATACTTTTTACAGAAACAGGAGACCCTTATGATGTAGTCCCTTATGAAAGACATCTAGCCCACAGAATAATTGAGGAGTTTATGATTATTGCCAATGAAACTGTAGCAAGACATATGGAGAAGAATAACTATCCATTTATATACAGAACCCATGAAAAACCAGATTTAGATAAGGTTATAAAGTTTGTTGACCTTGTGGCAGGTTTAGGCTATGAAGTTTCTTATCCAGAAAAGATAACTCCTAAATTTATTCAGTCTATTTTAGAGAAAGTGGCAGGAACTCCTGAGGAAGCTTTAGTAAGATTTATGGCTTTAAGGACAATGAAGCAGGCAAAATACACTGTAGAAAATATAGGACACTTTGGTCTTGCTTCAGAGTGTTATACCCACTTTACATCTCCTATAAGGAGATATGCTGATATAAATGTTCACAGACTTTTAAAGAAAGCTATAAAGAAAAAATTTACAAAAAAAGACCTTCAGACTTTACCAGAAAAGCTAAATGTAATAGCTGA
>JALWKR010000165.1 GCA_027081375.1 Persephonella sp. | reverse complement strand
GAGGTATCATATTATCGTTTAGTCTAGTCCATGAAGAAACAATAGCTTTAATTCCTTCGTTTATATCAATATAATCTCCAAGAGGATATGTGTATATTGCTATTTTAGGGGTATATCCAATAAGTTTTGGACTTATCTTAGGGTCTGAGAAATAGACTATAGGTCTTATATATATATCACTTTTAATATTGTTTTTTCTAATAAGCTCCTTTGTTATCTCTATAAGGTCTTCTATAGACTCTTCTATTTCCATATTTAAAACTTTCATATTCTGAAATAGTCTTTCATAATGTTCTTTAAAAAATAATCCCCACATTTTATCTGTTTCTTTATCGTAATATGCTCTTATTCCTTCAAATATAGCTGTCCCGTAGTGAAAAGAATTTGTTTTTATACTTATCTTTGCCTGATCTTCAGGAACAATCTTTCCTTCAAAATATACATATTCCATTTCTTGCTTAGTCCTCCAGATAGTTAATCTTTTTAGTTTATTTTATCAAAGATTTACTGCTTTCTTAATGCAGCCATAAGTACAGCTTCACATACAACTTCACCGTCTACTTTAGCAACACCTTTTATCTTTCCCATAGATCTTTTTATATTTACCCCCTCAATCTCAAAGATAATCTGATCTCCTGGAACAACAGGTTTTCTAAACTTTGCATTTTCAATAGATGCAAACAAAACAGTATACTTATCTGTATCTAAATTTGCTTTCTTTATCATAAGGTATGCTCCTGCCTGTGCCATTGCCTCAACAATTAAAACTCCAGGCATAACAGGAAAATCTGGGAAATGGCCGTTGAAAAATTCCTCATTAACAGTAACATTTTTTAAAGCCACTAACCTTGGTTTTTCACTTTCTACATCTAATTCAAGAATTCTATCTATAAGAAGCATTGGATATCTATGGGGAAGAATCTTTTTTATTTCCAATACATCATGAAAGTTTTTACTCATATCAAACCCTCCGAATATTTTTTGAAGATTTTATCAGAATATCTTTACGTAAACATCAAGCAAAACAAAAACAAAATAAAGAATGCTTACATAACCGTTTATAGTAAAAAAGGCTACATTTATTTTAGATAAGTCATTTTCTTTAATAAGAGAGTGTTCATAAATTAAAAAAGCAGATAAAACTAGAACTCCTAAATAGTATATGATTCCCATATTGGCTAGATAACCTGTTAAAATCAGGAATATAAGTGTTAAAAAATGAAAAAATCTTGCAAAGAGAATAGCTTTCTTTACTCCAAACCTTGCAGGAATTGAGTGAAGTCCTACCTTTCTATCAAATTCTATATCTTGCAGAGCATAGAAAATATCAAAACCAGAAACCCAAAAAGCCATGGCAAGACCTAGAGTTATCATTGATATATCAACTCTACCTTCCAGTGCAACTGAGACAGCTATAGGAATAATAAAATAAACAGCACCAAGTATAAGATGAACAAAATTTGTAAATCTCTTTCCTAGAGGATAAAAAATTAGAAGAGCAAGTGCTACAGGAGATAGATAAAAGGCTAGTTTATTAAGCTGATATGCTGCAAAAACCAGTACAGCTGAAGAAACAATAGCTAGTGCTAAAATCTCAAAAGGTTTTACAAGTCCTGAAACTGATGCCCAGTTTTTTGAACGGGGATTTAATTTATCAAAAGGAAGATCAAAAAATCTGTTAAAGGCCATTCCTGCAGTTCTTCCAGCTATAACAGCAACTAAAATCCAAAATAGCTTATCAATAGAGGGAAATCCCTTTTCAAGAATAAAGATAGAGGCAAAAACAAAAGGCAAAGCAAAAATTGTATGTTCGAATTTTACAAGTTCTGCATATGCTTTTACTTTACTTAGCATACTCTAAATCCTCAGTAAGTTCTTTTAATGAATGATAAATTTTATCAGGCTTGTTATTCTCATTTATATCTTCTTCTGTATACTTACCAGTTGTTAAAAATATGCCTGTTAATCCTAATGATTTATATCCTGTAATATCCACAAATAAGTCATCACTTATGATTGCTATTTCCTCAGGTTTAAGTTTTAATTCTTCAAAAGCTATCTTATTGTAAATATCACTCATTTTTCCAAAATGTTTAACTTTTTCACAGCAAGAAGTAGCGTATGCAAGCATCTGTGCCACAGAACCAACTCCTGGAAATAACCTATCATCTGTATCTTTTGATATCCTGTTTCCATTTAAAGCAAAAAGTTTTGCTTTATTCCTTTTTATTGCTGTTGTTGCTGTCTTTAATTTTTCAAAGTTCAACGTTTTATCAAGCCCTACAATAACACTGTCAACATCCTCATCTTCTTTTATCAAAAAATCTTTTTCAGATAAATACTTTTTTAAATTCTCTGAACCAATAACAAAAAGTGACTTTATACCTTCCTGTTTTAAATACTGTGGAGCAATTGAAAGAGGAGATAAAATATCTGTACTTTCTATATTAAATCCAACATTTTTTAAAATTTTAGAAAGTTCTTCTGGAGAATATCTTGAATTACTTGTTGCTATCTTAAAAGGTATATTTTTCTTTTTTAGAAAATCTATAAATTCAACTGCTCCTTCTAAAGGTATAAAATCATCACCAGATACTAAAATACCATCTAAATCAACTAAAAATCCTTTTACTTGCATTTCTCCTCCTTTGTTATATGTATTGCTCCATTCACTTTCATTTCACATCTTAATCAATATTATCTAAGAAAAACACTGGAGGTTAGATGATGGAATATTTTAAACGAAGTTTTTTATTTTTGATGGTTCTTTTACTATCAATTCAAACAGCTAAAGCATCTTTGTTAAAACAGTTAGAGGAAGAACGGATAAAGCTTGTTAAACAAACTCTTCCTGGGGTTGTAACAATTTTTACAGTAAGGGAAGTAAAAGTAAAAAATCCCTTTGCAAACTTTCCGTTTAACGAGTTTTTCGGTATTCCTGAAAGAGATTTTACTATGAGGCAAGAAGGACTAGGTTCTGGTTTCATAGTAAAAATTGATGAAAAAAAGAAGAAAGTTTATCTACTAACAAACAATCATGTTATTGAAAATGCTACAGACATAAAGGTTAAATTTAAAAACGGTATTACGTTAAAAGGAGAAGTTGTAGGAAAAGATAAACTTAGTGATGTTGCTGTAGTTGCTGTTCCGTTTAAAGAGGGAATAGAAGATTATGCAAAAGAGCATAAGCTAAAACTAGGAGACTCTGATAAACTTCAAGTTGGACAGACAGTTATAGCTATAGGAAGTCCCCTTGGCTTAACAGAAACAGTTACCATGGGAATAGTATCTGCATTAAATAGGGAAATTGAAGGTCACCCTGGAGAAGGATTTATTCAAACTGATGCAGCAATAAATCCAGGAAACTCAGGGGGACCGTTAATAGATACTGATGGAGCTGTCATTGGTATTAATACAGCTATCATTATGGGAGCACAGGGATTAGGATTTGCTGTTCCTATAAATCAGGCAAAATGGGTAATGGATCAAGTTTTAAAATATGGAAAAGTTAGAAGAAGTAAAATTGGAGTGTATATACAGCCTTTAACTCCAGAGCTTGCAAAACATTTTGGAGTTAGAAAAGGAGTACTTGTTGCTCAAGTTCAAAAAGATGGTCCTGCAGATAAAGCAGGTATTAAACCAGGAGATATTATTATTGCTGTAAATGGAAAAGAAGTAGAAACTCCAAATGACCTACAGAGATTAATAATGAGAAATCCTCCAGGAACTAAACTAACAATTACAGTTATAAGAAACGGTAAGAAAAAAGATATAGAGGTTGTTACTACTTCTTGGGAAGAAGAGGAAGATGTAACAGGTAGTATGCAGGAACTAGAAGCAAAATATGGACTGATTGTTAAAGATATTACCCCTGAACTTGTGGAAAAATATAGAATTCCAAAAGTTCCATACGGAGTTCTTGTTTA
>JALWKR010000164.1 GCA_027081375.1 Persephonella sp. | reverse complement strand
TGCTGCTTCTTTAGCAGTCTGAACAAATGTATCTATATCCATATATATCTCCTTACTGTGCTTTTGTTATAGCTTCTAAACAAGGAAGTTGTTTTCCCTCTAGAAGCTCTAAGAAAGCTCCTCCACCGGTAGATATATAGCTTATCTTATCTACAACCCCTGCTTTATGAATAGCGTAATCTGTGTCTCCACCTCCTGCTATAGAAAGAGCAGGACTTTCAGCTATAGCATGGGCAAGTTCAAAAGTTCCCATTTTAAATTTATCTATCTCAAACACTCCCATAGGACCATTCCACACAATTGTTTGAGCATCTTTAAGAATTTCTTTAATAAGAACAACTGAAGCATGTCCTATATCAAGTCCCATCCATCCTTTAGGTATCTCTTGCCATGCAACCTCTAACACAGGAGTTTGCTCAGAAATAGCCTGTCCACATACGAAATCAACAGGAAGATAGAACTTTACACCTCTTTTCTTGGCCTCATCTAAAACGTGAAGAGCTTCATCAAACATATCTTCTTCTATTAAAGAAGAACCTACATCATAACCTTGAGCTTTTATAAATGTGAATGCCATTGCACCGCCAATAAAAATCTTATCTACTTTATCTAAAAGATGCTTTATAACTCCAAGTTTTGAGGAAACTTTAGCCCCACCAATAAATGCAACAACTGGCCTCTGAGGATTTACAAGGGCTTTTTCAAAGTATTTAAGTTCTCTTTCTAGTAGGAAGCCCATAACTACAGGTTGAACATAATCTTTTATTCCATACATAGATGCATGTTTTCTATGGCATGTTCCAAAAGCGTCTATTACGTATATTTCAGCTAATTTTGCTAAAGATTTAGCAAATTCTGGGTCATTTTTTTCTTCACCAGGATGAAATCTTAAATTTTCCAGAAGAATAATATCCCCTTCTTTCATTGAAAAAACTTCTTCTTCAACAGCAGGACCTATACAGTCAGGGAGAAACTTAACTTCTCTATCTAACAATCTTTCTAATCTTTTTGCTACAGGATATAAAGAATATTTAGGGTCTCTTTTTCCCTTTGGTCTTCCAAGGTGTGAAGCTAAAATGATTTTTGCATTTCTATCAAGAAGATAATTGATTGTAGGTATTGTTTCTCTAATTCTTACATCATCAACTATATTTCCGTGTTCATCTAAAGGAACATTGTAATCTGTTCTAACAAAAACTCTCTTCCCTGAAACATCAACATCTTCAAGGGTCATGTATCCGTTAAACATGGCCTCTCCTTTTCTCTTTTTAAGTAACACTGAAAATTATAACAAACCAGTGTTTTGTTAATAAAAAGTTTTATATTATTTATGTTTACAGTATCAAAAATATAGATGTTTTCCTAATCAGGAGGTTTTAATGAAAACTATTATTTCTCCAGCAAAGGTAAATCTAGGGCTATGGGTTTTAGGAAAAAGAGCTGATGGATACCATGAAATATTAACATATTTTCATACCTTAGAACTTGCAGACAAAATAACAATATCAAAGTCTCCAAGGTTGATAATTGAAACATCTTCCTCTATGGTTCCTGAGAATGAAGAAAACATTGTTTTCAAAGCTTTGAAAAGGCTTGAGGAATGGACAGGAATAGAACCAAACTACAAAGTATATATTGAAAAAATTATTCCTGTTGGAGGAGGCCTTGGAGGTGGAAGCTCAAATGCTGCAGCAGTTTTGAAAGCTGTAAATGAGATGGAAGGAAATCCTTTAAACGAAGATGAGCTATTTCAATTAGCCTCTACTATAGGAGCAGATGTCCCTTTTTTCCTAAAAGGAGGTTTTGCAAAAGCTGAAGGAATAGGAGAAAAGCTAACTTTTCTAGATACAAAGATAAACAAAAAAGTATTTATAATATACCCAAACATGCCTATTTCAACAAAAGAAATATATCAAGGAGTAACAGAAAAAGACTTGACAAAAAAAGAGGAGATACTTATAATAGATAGTCTGTTAAGGGACATTGATAAGTTTCTTAACAACATTGAGAATACGTTAGGAAAAATAGCTGAAGAGAAATACCCTGTTGTAAAAGAGGTAGTAAATACGTTAAAATATTTAGGGTATAAACCTTATATTACAGGTAGTGGAAGCAGTGTTTTTGCTTTTGGTGAACCAGACCAAAGGATTGAAACTATATGCAGAACAAAAGGCTGGCGCTTAATTAGAACAAATCTGAGATAACATAATACTGGGGAGTAGTTCAGCTGGCAGAACACCGGTCTTTGGAACCGGGTGTCGCAGGTTCGAGTCCTGCCTCCCCAGCCATAAAATCTTAACTGTAAATCCCAAATAAATCTGGCTGGAGGAATATTTTTGAGTAAGCATTTAAAGCTTATTACAGGGAACGCAAACCCTGAGTTCGCACAGAAGATATCAGAGTATCTTCACACTCCTTTGGTAGATACTTTAGTTACTAGATTTTCAGATGGAGAAATCAGAGTTCAGATAAAAGAAAACGTTCGTGGTGCAGATGTATTTGTAATCCAGCCGCTGTCATATCCAGCCAACGATAACATAATGGAACTTCTTCTCATACTTGATGCATTAAAAAGATCATCAACTCACAGAATTACTGCTGTAATTCCTTATTTTGCTTATGCTAGACAGGATAGAAAAGACAAACCTAGGGTTCCAATATCTGCAAAACTTTTAGCAGATATTATACAAAAAGCAGGAGCTCAAAGAGTATTAACTGTAGACCTTCATTCAGCTCAGATACAGGGCTTTTTTGACTGTCCTGTTGATAATCTTTACGCTCTACCAGTTATTTTAGATTATCTTCAGGAAAAAAATATTCCTAACATGGTTGTTGTATCTCCCGATGCTGGCGGTGTTGAAAGAGCAAGAATGCTTGCTAATAGATTAGGAGCTAGCCTTGCAATAATATACAAGAAAAGACCTGCTCCAAACGTAGTTGAAACGTTAGATGTTATTGGAGATATAGAAGGAAAAAATGCGATTATCATAGATGACATCATAGATACTGCAGGAACCATTGTTGCAGCTGCAAATATGCTTAAAGAGAAAGGGGCAAAATCTGTAATTGCAGCGTGCACTCACCCTGTATTTTCTGGGCCTGCAGTTGAAAGGCTCAAAAACTCAGAAATAGAAGAAGTAATTGTTACAGATACAATCCCAACTAATGGAAAAGAGTTTGATAAACTTACAGTTTTATCTGTAGCAGAACTTGTTGGGGAAGCAATTAAAAGAATAAATATAGAAAGTTCAGTAAGCTCATTGTTTGTGTAAAAGGAGGTAAAAAAAGAAAATGATACAGAGAATAGAGTGGAAAGCTATTCCAAGAACAGTAGGAAAGAAAAGTGAAGTTAAAGAATTTAGAAAAAAAGGATATATTCCTTTTGAAGTTTACGGAAAAGGAAGAGAAAACGCTCACGGTTATATTTACTGGAAAGATTTAGCTAACAGACCAAAAGGAATGTTCCTTATAGACCTTCATATTGAAGGGGAAGAAGAACCTAGAGTTTGTATCTTAAAAGATATTCAGTATAACTATCTAGGAGATCAGCCTATACATATAGATCTCTATGAGGTTACTTTTGGAGTTGAGTTAGACGTTGATGTTCCTGTGGAACTTGTTGGAACTCCAAAAGGTTTAGAGTACGGCGGGGTTTTAGAACAACATCTTCACACAATTACAATTAGAACAGTACCTAGAAAAATACCTGAAAAAATTGAGGTTGACGTTTCTAACTTAGATGTTGGAGACGTTCTTCACGTTAGAGATATAACACCTCCTGAAGGTGTTAAAATAATGGAAAATCCTGATGAGGTTGTAGCAGTTGTTCTAGAACCAGAAGTTGAAGCTGTTACTGAAGAAGAAGTTCCTGAAGAGGCTGTAGAAGAAACTAAAGAATGATAAAAGCTGTTATTGGGTTAGGTAACCCTGGA
>JALWKR010000163.1 GCA_027081375.1 Persephonella sp. | reverse complement strand
GAAAAATTCAATGTTATTGGCTTTGATATAAATCCTCAAAGAATAAAAGAACTTAAAGAAAACTACGATAGAACTAGAGAAGTTGAAAAAGAAAAACTTGAAAAGTGCAGTATAGAATTTACAGATAACCCTGAGAAAATATCTGAAGCAAAAGTTATCATTGTCACTGTTCCAACTCCTATAGATGAGCACAGAATACCAGACCTTAGACCTATAAAATCAGCCTCTAAAACTGTTGGAAAATACATGCAAAAAGGCTCTATTGTGGTTTATGAGTCAACAGTCTACCCTGGACTAACAGAAGAAGAGTGTATTCCAATTTTAGAAAAGGAGAGTGGTTTAAAATGGAAAGAAGACTTCAATGTAGGATACTCTCCTGAGAGAGTAAACCCAGGGGATAAGCTTCATACAATAGATAAGATAAAGAAAGTAGTAGCAGGAGATACCCCTGAAGTTACAGAGTTTTTAGCACAGCTTTACGGTTCTGTAATAACAGCAGGAATACACAAAGCTCCAGACATAAAAACAGCAGAAGCAGCAAAAGTAATAGAAAACACTCAGAGAGATTTAAATATAGCTCTGATGAATGAGCTATCTGTGATATTTAACAAGATGGGAATAGACACAAAGGCAGTTTTAGAAGCAGCAGCAACAAAGTGGAACTTTTTAAGATTTGAGCCAGGGCTAGTTGGTGGACACTGCATTGGTGTAGACCCTTATTATCTAACTTTTAAAGCTGAAGCTATAGGACATCATCCTGAGGTGATATTAGCTGGAAGAAGAATAAATGACTATATGGGAAAGTTTGTAGCAGAAAATACAGTAAAAAATCTTATAAAAGCAGGAAAGGCTGTAAAAGGAAGTAAGGTGCTAATACTTGGGCTAACATTCAAAGAGAATATAGCAGATATAAGAAACACAAAAGTAATAGATGTGTATAATGAGCTAAAAGAGTATGGGATAGAAGTTTTTGTTCATGATCCTTATGCGTATCCTGAAGAGGTAAAAGAGGAGTATGGAATAGAACTTTTAGATGATATAGAAAAGGAAGCACCCTATGATGCTATAGTAGTAGCAGTAAAACATAAACCATTTATTGAAGAGCTTGATTTTAAAGAGTATAAAAGACTTTTAGGGAATAACGACAAACCTGTTTTAATTGATATTAAAGGATTATACAATAGAGAGAAAGCTCTAAAAGAAGGTTTCCTCTACTGGCGACTTTAAGAGAAACAATATAAAAAAAAGCATATAATAAATAAGACCAAACAGACGCAAAGGAGGGAGATCCACTAAATGCTGCAAAAAACAAAAATATTTATTCTCATTATTATACCTTTATTACTTGGTTTATATGTTCGGTTTGATGATTTGAAGGTGTGGCTAAAAAATAATGTTCTATATTTTTATCACGGTAGAGCAATTTTCACAGGAAATGATGCTTTTTTCTTTGCAAGATATGCAGAGGAATTCTTTAAAGGAATTTATAAAGCAGGGCAAACAGATTTTTTAAGAAATGTTCCAGATTTTGAAAAATATCTTGATCCAGTTCCTTTAATAAGTGTGATTTCTGGTTTTTTTGCCAATCTACAGGGAACATATATTGAAAATATATCTTTATGGTTAGTACCTGTTCTTTCTGTTTTGTTTTCTATTCCTCTAGTTTTATTCTTTAAAAGGATAGGTTATCCTCTAGCAGGATATACAGGTGCTATTTTAACAACTATCTCTGCTGCATACCTTCCTAGAACAACTATAGCTAGATTAGATACAGACTCTTTAAACCTCTTTTTCCCTTTTTTAATACCTCTTCTTTTAGCTTTGTATATAGAAACTAAAGATAAGAAAAAGTTTATATATATTTCACTAGCAGGAATAGCTGGAACTCTTTATATGTGGTGGTATCCTAAACCATCCCTCTTACTTTCTTTATTTGCTATGTTTATAGTTGTTTTATTTATTGATAGAAAATTCAGATTAACAAAAGATGACTTTATAGCAATAGGGATTTTTTTACTACTATCAAATCCCGCAAACTACTTCCAAGGGATATCTGACGCATTATCTAGAGCGTCTTCTTACATTTTCATGGCTGGTAAGAAATCTATAGAAGGTGGTTTTCCAAATATTCAGCAGTGGGTATCAGAACTTCAACATTACAGTTTTTCACAACTATCGCAGATAACAGCAGGAAATGAAATTCTCTTTACTATAGGACTAGTAGGTTTAGCTTTTATATTTATAAAAAGATGGAAATATATGCTTCTTCTTCTTCCATTTGTTGTGATAGGTCTAATTCCTCTCTTTGGAGCTATGAGATTTTCAATGTATTTAGTACCGTTTATAGGAGTAGGTATAGGTGCTATTTTAGACCACATAATCTATCTCTTTTCTAAAGATAAAGAGAACAGAATTAAAATTGAATTTGTGGTAACAACATTAGTAGCTTTAATTTTATTGGTATCAATTGTTTATATAAACAAATATGCTTTTGCATATGTTGCAAGGACAAAATTTCCACCACCATTAGCAGGAGAATTTCTAAACTTAAAGAAAGTAACAGAGGAAAATAGCTGGATCTGGAGCTGGTGGAGTGAAGGGTATATGATTGAATATTACGGAAGAAGAGGGGTATTTGTAGATCCAGGATCTCAATTTACTCCTAAAACATACTTTGTAGGACTATCTTATGCTGAAAACCGTCCAGAAAAAGCAAGAAATGTAATTCTCTCTATAGCTTCTATTGGTTTAAAAGGGATAGAAAAGGAAATGAAAAAAGGAGTTTCTCCTTTCCAGATAAAAGAAAAAGCATTAGAGGGAGAGTATATAGATAAAAATAAGCTAAAAAATCCTATTTACTGGATGTTCACTTACAGATCCTTACCAGCCTTTGATGGAATTAATAGAATTGGTACATGGAATTTCAAACTTCAAGATGGACTAAAGAGACAATATCAATACATAGGTTCATGTAGCGTTTTAAATCCTTCCTTAATAAGATGCTCAAGATGGTTAATTGATTTGAAAAAGGGTTTCGCAAAAGCAGGAAGAAGAATACTTCCTATAAAAAAAGTTTTTATTAAAGGTAAAGATGGTACTCTTCAAAAAGGATTATTTTCTAATAAAGGCATAAACATTGTTTTTGTAGGGAGTAACCATGGTTTATTTGGATTTGCAATGCACGATCAACCTTTAAAAAGCATGTTTGTCCAAATGTTTTTACTTAGGAACTATGATAATAAATATTTTGAACTAGTTCACGAAAACTTCCCTTATTCTGTGGTTTATAAAGTAAAAATGTAAAACTTGAAACTTTTCAATAATTTATTAGTATGTTATATCTAAATGGGGTAATAAAAGTCAGGAGATAAGAATGGCAAGAAGAAAAAGAGGGGAAAAAGGTTTTACTCTTATTGAGCTCCTTGTAGTTATGGTTATTATTGCTTTGCTAGCTTCTTTAGTAGCACCAAAACTTTTTAGTAAACTTGGTGCATCAAAACAAAAAGCTGCAAAAGCACAAATTCATATGATAGAGACGGCTTTAGATGCCTTTAGACTTGATGTTGGAAGATATCCTACAACTGCTGAAGGTTTAAAGGTATTATGGCAGGACCCAGGAAATATAAAAGGATGGGATGGACCATATCTTCCTAAACCTGTAAAAGCTGATCCTTGGGGAAATCCTTATGTATATAAATCCCCAGGAGATAATGGGAAACCTTATGAACTAAAATCTTTAGGAGCGGATGGTAAGGAAGGTGGAACAGGAGAGAACGCAGACATATCAGTCTGGGACTAATATAGAAGATATGCAGGAAAAACTATTAGGGGAAATTTTAGTAGAAGAAGGATATTGTTCCAAGGAAGATATAGAAAAGGCTCTTGATGTTCAAAAGAACTACGGAGGAAAGATAGGAACAATCCTTCTTAATAT
>JALWKR010000162.1 GCA_027081375.1 Persephonella sp. | reverse complement strand
GTTTTAGCTTAATTGACTCCATTATCTCCTCTCTAATTAGAAGTTTAATAAATTATATCAAACCTTTTTAACTTTAAGTTTTAAACCTTTAACATCAATAACTTCTACCTCTTCTCCTTTTTTTATCTCTTCATTAGAGTATGCATCCCAGATTTCCCCGTGGATAAAAACTTTTCCCCCTTTCTTGTCTATATGAGTTTTTGCTATTCCTGTTTCTCCAATCATTCCTTCTTTTCCTGTGATAGGTTTTCTAAACTGTGCTTTTGCTCCTAGATAGGCTATTGTTAGGAAGAAAGCTGCACTAAAAAGAGCTATAGGAATAATAACCTGCAGAGATATATCACCATAGGGGGAGTCGGGGCTAATAAGAATCATAGAACCAAGAACAAGAGCAATAACTCCTCCAAGGGCAAGACCTCCAAAGGTTGGAGTTATTATCTCAAGAGCAAATAGAACTATTCCAAGAATAATAAGTAAAACTCCCAGCCAGTTAGCAGAGATAATATTCAAAGCATAGAGGGCTAAAAGTAAAGATATAGCTCCAACTGTTCCAGGAATTATACTTCCTGGATTATAAAGCTCAAAAAATATTCCGTAAAATCCAATCATTAGTAGAAGATATGCTATAGTTGGATTTGTAAGAATAGTTAAAAGTTTTTCTTTAAAGGTTAGCTCTTTATAAACAATAGGCTTTCCTTTTAAATTAAGTTTTACGCTAATACCGTTTTTCTTTACAGTTTTACCATCTATTTTTTGAATAAGGTCAGGAATATCAACAGCTATTACATCAATAACTTTTTTCTTAAGGGCTTCTTCTGCAGAAAGGTTTATTGCTTCTGTTATCATTTTTTCTATAACTTTTATATTCCTACCTTTTTCTTTTGCTATTGCCCTAACAAAAGCAAGCATGTCATTGATTATTTTCTTTTTCATTGTTTCGTCTATATCTTTTCCTGTCATATTTACAGGAGAGGCTGAACCTATATTGGTTGATGGAGCCATTGCAGCTATGTCAGCTGATACAGTTATTATAGCTCCTGCTGAGGCTGCTCTTGCTCCAGGAGGATATACGTAAACAATAAATGGAACGTATGTATTCATCATTGTCTTTATAACGTCTCTCATTGAACTTTCTAATCCCCCTGGCGTATCAAGCTCTAGAATAATAGCTGAAGCATGTTTTTCTTCAGCTTCTTTTGTAATTCTTTTAATAAAGTCAGCCATCACAGGAGTAACAGGTTTGTTCCACTGGGCTACAAATATTTCTCTAGCATAGGAGAAAGAAAATAACATTAAGAAGATTGCAAATATGTAAGCCATAAATATTCCTCCATATAAAAAAACATCTGTGTAAAATATTTTGTTAAAAACAGCACTTAGAGGTAAAAATGATAGCAGTTTTACAGAGAGTAAATAAATCGTGGGTTGAGGTTGACGGGAAAATTGTAGGAAAAATAGGAAAAGGAATAAATATTCTTCTTGGAGTAGAAAAAGGGGACACACAAGAGGATATTAAAAAACTTATAAAAAAAATACCTTATTTAAGAATTTTTGAAGATGAAAATGGAAAAATGAATTTATCCCTTATAGACGTAAAAGGGGAAGCTCTTGTTATATCTCAGTTTACTTTGGTAGGTAATGTTAAGAAAGGGAGAAGACCTTCTTTTGATAATGCAGAAGAACCTGAAAAAGCAAAAAAACTTTATGAAGAATTTGTGGAAGAACTTAGGAAATATGTTCCTGTTGAAACAGGCATTTTTGCTGCACATATGAAGGTGTTTATAGAAAATGACGGTCCTGTAACGTTTATTATAAACTCAAAGGAACTGTAATATTATCAGGCAGCTAACGAAGTAGCCACCTGATTTTGTTATAGAGTTAATTTACAGCTATTTCCTTTTATTATCACTTGATACAGTATATAACCTTCTTCCCCTGGTTCTATAAACTCTTTTCCTAATACCTTGTTTACATATACTTTTAAAGTGTTATTTTCTAACACAACTCCATCTGTATCTGGATTTTCTGAAACTTTTCCTGAGAAATTGGTACTTCCAAACACTATTTTTACATCATCTCCATTGTAAGAAGCATAGTTAAATCTTGTTTCAATAGGAATATTGTCGCTTATAACTAATTCTTTTACTTTTCTTGAGCCTATATTCTTAAATGAAATTCTGTACTCTAAAATCTCACAAGGTTTAGCCTGATTTCTTTTTGTATAGCTGCCATTTTGGGAAATATTTTTGACAGCTTTTTCTAAATAGATAAGACCATTTTCCTCAGTTGATATAGTGATTGTATCTTTTACTAAATCTTCGTCGTCAAATACTTCTGTATCTGTGTTTATCCAGTCTTCATATACACTTACCTGCAGTTTATCTACAGAACCATCAGGAATGTCTGTAGGAATTACAGTTTTTATAACAATACAGTAATTTGTATCTGCTGGAACGGGATTAGAGTTGTTTAATAGATACTTATCACCTTGAGGATTTATAGGACTTCCATCTGGAACACCATCACAGTTTGCATCATTATAAACAAGGTATACAAGATTTCTATCACTATTTAACGACACAGCGATACTACCAGGAGTATTAACTGTTATTGTATGTTTTATTGTTAAGCTACTACCTGATGGAACTGAATAAGAGTTTTCTGGCTGGATATTAACTGCTTTTACATCTCCAAAGTTATAGTTTGAATATACATTTCCAGAATTAACTATAAAATCAATAATATTTCTTTCTTTTACAGTTGAATTGTCAGGATTTTTATAAGCTACTGTGTTGTCTTTAGTATTTCCTGTAGAAGTGTACCCTGTTTTATCTTTTTCAACTAGATATATTGTATTTCCTTCATAGGCATTGTCATGGGGGATAAATATAACGTATTCACCATTTTCATTTGTTAATGTATTAGATAAAACAGATGAACAATCCTCAGTTTGACATACTTGAAGTTCAACACTGTCTATTCCTTTTTCTATAGATGGATTAAACAATCCGTTATTTGCATCAGAAGAGGAAACAGTTCCATCTCCTTTGTCCTCAAATACAAATCCTGATACTTTAGAACCATGGAAATCTCCAAAGTTTACATTTATAGACCTTCCATTTATAGTAACACTTACACTATTTGGTGTTGTGGAAATCCACTGGGAAGGGTCAGAAGGAGAACAGTTATTTATGTCATTGTCCGTATCTTCTATTACTGTATAATCACCATTTTGAAGATTTTCAAACTTGTAAAATCCATTTCCATCTGAAATCTGTTTAACACTGATAACATTTCCGTTGTTATCACATAGTTTTATATAAACAGTTGGAGCTGTTGTTTTGTCAGTCCATTTTTCATAATTGTCTTTATTACCATTTGGCTTTGTATAAGATTGGTTATCAGGATTGTATCCGTCGTGATATACATATCCGTAAATAGCGTTACTTAAAACCTCTGTATTTGCACTGAATTCAGATGTATTATTGTTACTATCTATTGTTATTGCTGTGATTTTTTCTCCTACGTTAAGATTCGTTACTGTCAAATCTTTAGAGAAGTTATTATTGCTATCAAAATCTGCATCTGTAAGGGTTATTGAACCTATATACTCGTAACCTTCTCCATGGGCTACTGATTTTCCGTCTCCCTGTTCTATCTCTCCGTTGTTGTTTCCATCATCATAAGCTTTGTATATCTCTATAGTCCATGTCTCACCTACTTGTGGTTTTAGTTTACGGTCTTTTATTCCTATATAACCTTCTAAGTGAAGGTTTCCATTGGACAAGGTTGCCAATGTGAATACTGGATAGTCAATACCTTCATTTCCTATATCTGAATCTATCTGACCATTATTTGGTGTAACTCCAGATTGACCTGATGTATAAAGTCCATCTGAGTTTTCACCATCTTTTAAAAGATCAATTCCTACTTTGCTATTTCCTTTGAAGTAGTTTTTAGATATAAGGTTTCTCTTAGGAGAAAATCCTCTTCCACTGTCATAGGCTACCATTAAACCAGGACCTAAATTACTTGTTATCTTATTGTATCTGACAATGTTGTCACTCGATGTTATTCTTATACCTATTTTTTCTTCTCCACCAGAATTTTCTGCACACGCTAAACCACTTAATGTAACAGAGTTACTCTCTATTATATGTTTTCCTGTAGATTTCCACGTTTCAATACCTACACCACAGGAATTTTCTACCTTGTTACAATAAACCCTTATCCTTTGTGTTCCTTCTTCTAAACCTATACCATTTTCATAATTCCAACCCATGCTAGGGTGTGAAATTTTATTTCGTGTAATAAGGAAATTATTTTGACCATCAAAGTTTAGGGTAAATATTCCATGAAGTCTTGTATAACCTATAAGGTTATGTTCGACTAATCCATTTATTGTTTTGGTGCTGTCCTGTGTTGCAATAGCAACTCCTCTATTTGAACGCTTTCCTTCTCCTGGATCCTGGAGCCCTGAAGCTGGAATACCTAAAAAGTTGTCTTTTATTGTAGGATTATTGGCGTCATCTATAAATACAACGTAATGTCCACCATATGCAGCAATATTCTGAAGTGTGAAGTTATCTCCTGTTACATAAAATATCGATGCAGCTTCTCCGTTATTATATGGATTCCAAACATCGCTTTCGCTATTATCGTTAGGATATCTTGCATTTGTGAATATTTCTAGTTCAGGTTTATAGAATATACCTGTAGAACAGGTATTAATATAACCAACTTCTTCTCCAGCCCATGAACCAGAATTTTTATCAAGTACTTGTCCATTTTTATAATCATACGCTGTTCCGTCTATGGTAGTATCAGAATCTTCTATTCTAAAAATAGGTTCTGTATTATCTGTTGAATAAGGATCAGAACTTGACATTCTTGTATCAACTGTTATGCTCCAATAATCTGTTTTATTAGCTGGAACAACAGGAACAAATCTTAGAGTATTTGAACCTGAGATAGCATTTGCGTTTTGTATAAACTGTCTAAAACAACCTTGACATGTTCTTCTGTTATTTGAGTCATCATCTTGATCATTTATGTTTGTTACAACATTGAAAGAAAATCCAAAATCAACACCTGTTATATCTGAGGTATTTGCATCTATTTTTGCCAAATGTTCAGCTTGAGAAAGCTTGTAAGAACCATCGTAGAATCCATCTGACCTATCTCCGTTTCTACCACCAAAGCAAGCTCCTCCTTGGGTAAGTTGAACAGGAGCTGTTGAAGAATCTGCATCTGTATCACAAAGCACATAATTTCCACCGTATGTCTGTTCTGCCCATATATCCCCTTTTGTATAACCAGAATTGAGCCCTGCTGAAGCAGAGATATTCTTTGAGTTTATAGCTATCCAGTAGGTTCTGTTAATAGGTACTGTAAAAGAGTAAAAACCTCTTTCTCCGTTATATTCTCCTGTTATCTCATCATATCTAACTGTTTCTGTATCTTCTGGAATCGAATCTCCATCATCCATATAAGCTTTTACAATAAATCCATTTATACCAACATCTGTTGATTGAATTTGAGCATCTCCGTTAATGTCTTCTATTATTCTTCCTGAGATATTAACTCCTACTGTTGTGGTCTGTGGATTTGACCAGTTAGGAAAAGGATTACCATTATAGGAATCCCCAAAATATATAGAAAAAAGTCGTCCACTTGTATTTCCAGAATCTAAGTTGTTATAAACATAGGCTCTGTATACAATTGTATGAGCTTTTTTATATAAAACCGAAACCATATTTTCTGTTTTTGTGTAGTCAATTCCAGACTGATTTATATAGTTTGTAGAAGAAAATCTGTAAAGATTATTGTTTTTTAAAGCTTCTACCTTATCCAAATTTGTATTTGATTCTATAGTGTATGAAATAAAATTAAAAAACCCTGCTCCCTCTTTTTCATTACCAGCACCATCTCCATCTACATCAACAGCTGTTGCTTGAACCTGATCAATATAAAGTGGCTGTGTTGCTGAAGAATCTTTCCAAAAAGTTATTTTAAACTCACCATATCCCCAGTTTTTATTTGCAATTCCAACAACTATTGGCTGAAATGCTTTATCTTCTCCGTAGTTATTATCATCAAAGGCTGTTACATCTGCATTAAACTCTCTAACTAAAGTAACTTTGGCGTAAACACCTGATGCTACATTGTAAATACAGTATTTACCTTGATCATTATCTAACTGATTACAACTGATAAGAGTACTATCTGAAAAATCAAGGTTTATAGCATTTGCCTTTATAAAAGGTAAAAGAATAAATAAAAAGATTGCTACTTTTACTTTTAATTTTCTTGAGATCATTTTCATCCCAGTCCTCATTTGCTCCTATTTTTCGTTAAAAAACTTTTTGAATAAATCTTCGTCAAACTTTAGTCTAAACTTCAGATAAGCACCTTTTGCCCAGTAGTTAGCTTCATCAAAGTCTTTGTCATGGAAACCTTGAACATTGTAACCAAGGCTTATCCAGAAGTTCTTAAACAGTGTGTATCCTATTTCTGGACCGTAAGCATATGAGTAGTTTTTGTTTTTGTGATCCCAAAGAACACCTCCATGGGCACCTATATCAATTCTGTCGGTAATATCGTATGAAAATCTTCCTCTATACAGATCTATAAATGAACTTCCTAGAGAACCACCTGAGGTATATTTGAAAGCGTACTGCCATGATGTTCTAAGCTTTCTATTAGGCTGAACATTTAGATGTAGAGAGCCTATATACTTGTTGTTATAAAGTTCTCCCTTTGCATACTTCCATCTAAGTTTAAACAATGAGTTCCAGACATCACTATCAACAGGTCTATAAGCAAAACCAAGTAAAAGGTCATTTTGCTGTTTTTCATTTTTAAAGTATCTTTCCCTTAAAAGAAGGGTTCCAGCCTTTCCTATTTTTGTTATGCCCCCAAGGGTGAGAAGGTGACTTGGCTGGAAATCCCCAAATCTTATTTCATATCCTGCTGATAGCTTGTATCTTTGATTTTGTAAGTATGCTCCCCTTAATGCTAAAGCTGTGTAGTCCCCTGTATCGTCTCCTGAAAATGTATTTACGTTTTCAACAGATATATCTCCTGTTAGTTTATCAGTTATTTTAAATAGATGGTTTAAACCAATATGAGATTGAGTTCTCCAGCCACTTGCTCCATCGTCTATAGTATATTTTGAAAAAGCTGTTGTGTTTTCCTTTAGTCTTCCTTCAAGTCCCAAAGTTGTTAAAGATATATCTTTGTCTGCTCTTTCCTGATATTCAGACTGAAGATAAGAACTAAACCAGTTTGAGAACCTGTAATCAACTCTTCCTATTGTTCTAGTTGGGTAATAAGCACTTGCAATATCTTTTTTTATAGCCTGTTCCCTTCTTAAAGAAAGAGAAAGCTTCTCAGTTGGTTTGTATGTAAATCCTGCAACTGCTAAAGCTCTAGTATCTGTACCTGAAGAGTTGGTCTCTTTATGAATTCTTCCACCAAGAGTAAATGAGAGCTTTTTGTTTACTTTGTGGTCTATCATCAAGCTTCCTGTTTTCCTATCTATGTCTCTGTTTTCTACTATTCCTTCTGCTGTAAATCTAGTTTTACCATCTTTTGTTGTTGCTGTAATATTTGCTCCATATGTTTCATATCCTTGATCAGCGGTTACTGCAGATAAGTTCTGATAACCTTCCTTAACTTTTTTATAGTATCCACCTACAGAGAAGTACTGATTAAATGCATATCTACCTTCTATCTTTCCTGCTATTCCATCGTTATCTGTTTCTGTTCTTGATATTTCCCCTAAAAGTCTAAGTTTATCTGTTTCATATAAAACATCTGCACCGTACAACTTTTTATCTGTTAAAACATGTTCTTCTTTTATTCCTGTTACGCCAAATCTAAGTTTTCCATTAAAAAAGCTTTTTTCTCCCCTTAGACCGTATGTATACTTTTCTTCTTGAAGATCATCTGTCTCATATACAGTAACAATGTAGTTTGGATTAAAGTTATCATCGTACTGTTTTATAGGCTCGTGGAATATAATGAAGCCTTCTTCATAGTTTATTGTGTAATCTGTAAATCTGTGAAGCTCTTCCCTTTTTATAATAATATTTGGATTAAACCTGTCTCTTGTTTCTATCCATACTCTTTCAGAGTAAGGTCTAACAGGGTTTTTAAAAAAGTATGGTCCTGATATTCCTTTTCCCTGAAACTCTTCTTTTAACTGTTCCTGTCCATTTTTTGTTATAAAGCCTTGGACTCTATAATCCTTTTCTTTTTGAAGGTTAAGGTCTAATCCATTAAATGTTCGGTTATATCTGTTAAATTCAAGGTCTGAACCTATGTTTGTTGTATAATCTCCAAACATTAGGTATGAAAGGTCTTTCTCAACTTTAAGAAAAAGTCTGTTTTTACTTCTAGCTTCAAAATACTGTTCTGAGTCATCTCCATAAACAGGATAGTACTGATTTTCTTCTGTAGAAGGTATATTCTGGTTCATAAGAACATTGTCTGGTTTTTCTGTTTGATATCTTAATGTCACTGTATAATCTTTCACACTTCCTTTTGCAAATACAGAACCTCTTCCTTCCAGCCTTGTTCCGTCTTTATGTTTGAAAGGCATTTTTGTCTGCTCAGGGTTATTTTTTGTATCTCCTATACCTATTCCACCTTCAAGATTTCCAACAACAATCCACGGTCTTTTTTCTGGATAAAATCTAACTGTGTACTCTTTCTCTATCTCACCGTAGAAAATTTTTAACCTTCTTTCCTCAGTTGAGGAAGCAGGAGATAGCTTTACCACAGCTTTTCCACTGTAAGCTTTAACTTTTAGTGGCTCGCTCCCTACAGTTATCCACTGTCCTGTTGTTTCATCCCAGATATCTCCTTTGTCCACATAAACCTCAACAAAGGTAGTATCTTTTAGAGGCACTCCATCTTTATCTAAGAGTTCTATACTTACATAAACAGGAGTTTTACCGTCTGCTTCAGGTTTTTCTGGATAAGTATGTATTCTTAATTTACTTACCACATCTGAAACAGTTATTTTCCTTTTATATTCTTTACCATCCACTTTTAGTACTACATTATTTTCACCTTTTTGTAGTCTTATTCCTACATACTTTATTGTTTTTGTATTTCCCTTTATAATTTCCTCTCCAATTTGGGACTTAGTTACTCTTTCTCCGTTTACATATAAAAAGTATCTGGCACTTTTTGGAACCTGTATAGTTAGGTCTGTTGTTTCTTCTACCTGTATCAAATCTTTTTCAGGATAAAGTATTCCAGTAATTAAAGACTTTTTTTTAAAGGTAGATTTAGCATTATCTTTGCTGTTGTACAGCTTTAATACTTCTTCTGATTCATTTTTAAATTTATCAAAGCCATATATCTTAACTGGATGTCCTGCTTGATCTTTAGCAATTAGAAAAACTGGCATATTATTAAGTTTTATTTTTTCTTTTACTAGAAACTGAAGTTTGAAATCTAACTCATCAGATCCTTTAATCTTAGGTATTTTTACTACATAATATCTCCCAACTTTTTTTGGATATATATGTTTACCATTTAACATTGCACTATTTAGTACATAGCTAAAACCTTTTGGAGGTTTAAAAATAAGAGAAACATCTTTCAAGTTATCTAGATAGTGAACCCTTGGAAACCATATATTAAGAATATACATTCCTTTATTTATGTATTTTGAAAGATCTATTTCTTTAGCTGAAGTACTGAAAGGTATCACAGTTATTTCTACTCTTCGATTATCAGGGGTTCCATGTGGAGACAGTGTATTTTCCACTACAGGCTCTAAAGAACCTTTTGCTTCTTCCTCTATTATTATTTCTCCACTTCCACCACAACTAAGATCTGAATCATCTATTTCTATATATTCTATTTCATCAATACTTTCTGTTTTTATTCCAAATCGATGAGCAAACTTTGTGGCTTCTTCCACAGATGAGAACTCTCCAAGATAAACTAAATATTCTTTTTCTTTAAAATTAGTTATAAGTTCTAGAACAAAAACCTTTAAGTTTGGAAATTTAGCTTCAAGGGATTTTTTAAGTGTTTGAGATTCTTCTTGATTTTTAGTTTTTGACACAAGTATAGAGTAAGTAGGTTTAGAAACTTTACTTGTATCACTTTTATCTTTGATTTCTTCTTCAAAACTCCCTTCAATACCTGGTAACGTTACCTCTTCTTCTAAAGTTTCCTGAATATTTGGAGATTTAGTTACTTCTAATGTTTCTCCTGTAAAGGAGCTTACATTTTCGTCTGCATAAGTTTCTATTAATTCAATTGGATAACGAGCCTTTAAGTTATTTTCCATAAAATCTCGTGCTTCTTGTTGTGAAGCAAACTCTCCAAGATATACATAGTATTCTTTTTTACCTAAGCCTACTCTCTTTTCTTTTATAAATGTTTTTAACGAAAACTTCTGTGCATAGTCATCTGCAATCTGTTTTGCTATTTCTTTGTCTGTTGCTATTGCCACAAGAATAGAATAAACGTTTGTTGATTTCTTAGGTTTAATTCTTTCTTTTTTAGAAACTATTTTATCAGAAGAAGCTAGAACAACTTCTTTTTCTTTTACTGTTTTTTTTGTGCTTACAATAATATTTTCTTTTTCTACTTTATATTTTTGCTCAACTTCAGTTTTTACAATAAATCCTCTAAATCCATGTCTTTTTAAAATAGCTTTTAAAGGTTTTAAAAGTTTAGTATTTCCTACTTTTCCAACCCTTACTGTATAAAATCCTTTTCTATTTTTATAAACAAAAGCTTGATTTCTAACTTCTTCAGGTAATTTTCTTATAAACTTTAAAGCATTATACTCAGTACTAAAAGCTCCAAGCTGTATTGAATAAAAGCTTGAAGGCATTTCTTTTGGTGATTTTTCTGTTTTGATCTTAGTCTTGTTTTTCTTGTAACTTACCTTTTGTACTTTTATTTCTCTTTTTTCCTCTTTCGCAATAAGAGTTTTTGATACAAAACCCCTTATTTTGTACCTTTTTAGTAAAGCTTTCTCTTTTAGCAGATCTTTATAATTTTTTGCTTTTCCAATTCTGACTGTATAAAACCCATCCTCATTAAGATAAATAAATGCAATTTTTTTTAGTTCTTTAGGTAAGTTCTCTAATCTTTTTTCTGCATTTTCTTTTTTACTAAAAGCTCCTATTTGGATAGAGTATACCTTTTGGATTTCAGCACCAAAAACATTTGTTGCAACTAAAGAAGTTCCTAACATAGTTAAGCCTACTCTCTTCATCTTATCTCAACCCTTTTTAAATCTACTAAATGTTTTTTAAGAAAATCTTTAACAGCTTTTGCTCTAAGTAATGAAAGATGAGTATTTGTTTTTATCTTTGGATTTATAACCCTAACAGCATCTGTATGTCCTTTAATATTTATATAGATACGTTTACACTTATGTTTGTTTAAAAACTCAACTACTTTCATTAAAGACTGTTTAGCTTCTTGGGAAAGGTCTGCACTTCCAAAATCAAAGTAAACATTTATTCTATATACACCTTCATTTAAAGGTTCAAACTCGATAGGAATACTAACAGGTAGAGATATTTCCTTATCGGAAGGAGATAGTTTTAACTTTATATATGCTTTAGGTTCTATATTTTCTCCTTTGTAAAGACTTAACCATGAAATTTTTGCTTTTTCTTCAGGAAGTATAAGAGGAATATTCCAGCTAAATGAACCTTCTTTAACTTGAGGATCTTTGAAAGGAGAACTATTTATATACGATGTTCCTTTAAGTGGAACTGCAGGAGAAGTTTCTGTATAGAAAACCTCATAGATTGGTTTTTGAATTTTATTATGTATAAGAATAAAGTTTTTTATTTTAATTCTTTTATCAACAGGATCAACTAGTATATCTTCAATACCCCTTTTAACAGTTATCTTTCCTGATATTTTCTTTATCGTCTGGAATATTTCCATTTCTGGATTAAATGGTGCCAGTGCAAAGTTTACTTTATGCATCTCTCCTGGATATACATCAGCAAAAACACTTGAAGGGTCTCCAGCATTCCTATTTCCTGTTATAAGGAGTTTAGCTCCTTTAGGTAGAGAAGTCTTATCTATTTTTACCACATAGGTTCTTGGATTAAGATTATCAAAATGATACTTCCCTTCAATATCTGTTACTGCATATCTACCATTGTCTAGGTAAATTTTTGCTCCTTGAATTACAGGTTCGTTCTCATCGTGTATTCCATTCTTATTTTGATCAATAAATACTTTTCCAAAAATATAACCTTTATCTGTAAAGATACCTTTAGTTATTTTTATATAAGCAAAACCTTCATTTGAAGATATTTTTATAATATGATCGTTATCAGCCCAGCCTTCTGCAAAAGCTGTATTTTTAAGTTTTCCCTCTGGTACAGAAGTTATAACTGATGTATAAAATTCTATAGTTTTTGTTTCTCCTGGATTGAGATTTCCCAATGTCCATGTTAACTCTCTTCCATTTGATGAAATTTCTGGATCTGTTCCTGAAATTCCATCTATCTTTGTTGTTCTATTTTTGTATCTAAATCCCCTAGGTAAATGATCAATAACCTTTGTATCAAAAACAGTGGATGATCCTTTATTTTTTACAGTTATCTTCCATTTTACAAAATCTCCTATTGATGCAACTGAAGGATAAACAGATTTTTCAATAATCAGTTTTCCAGTTGCAGGTCTACTTAAAGGAATAATAACAGGAATAGTTTGTGGAAACTTTTCATCTATGTAGAACTTTTCTCCATGATAAAAATGAGAATCGTTATCATAAGGATTCCATATTTTATCTGCTTGAAGTGTTACAGGTTGATATTTATCCTTTAGTGTAGTATCTGCTCCTGCACAGTTAAAATTAACTTCTAGGAAGTACCAGCCTCTTAATGTAGGAACAAAATTTTTAAATACAAACTCAAAAATAGCTTCACCGTCGAGAGTGTAATTTTTTGATGTTAATTGTGGATTTTTTTGTTTTCCAGCTTCAGGATTTTGATGTGTCCAGAGAAGATCATTATCCACTAAAATATAGTCTTCACAACTTTCATCTAAACATCTAAAGAAATATACACAGGCATTTTCTATTCTTTCCTTTGTTATAGGATCGTATACATATCCTGCTGGATCAAGAGGAAACTGTAGTTCTTTAGTTCCGTTGGAGAGCACTTTAATTCTAACAAGATCTCTTCTTATCTTATCACATTGAACCTCTTTTCCTGTTCTATCCCAACATTTTTCTTCTCCTGGAGTTTCAACAGAATCAAAGTATCTTTTCTCTATGTATGGAGATAGTGTATATTCTCTGTTTTTATACTGTCCGTAAACAGTAATTCTATATTTCTTGTTATCTTCTAAAATATCATACAGAGTTTTTATATTTCCTTCCTCATCGTAAAGAATAAATCCATTTTCATCTGTCCATAAAATAATAGGCTCTGGGTTTAAAAGATTTCCATCATTATCAAACTGATATACGACTATTTTTCTTTTCTTTAATGGTTCGTATCCTAACTGGGTTTGTATTTTTGTTAATACTTTAACTTTTGCTGTTGCTGGTTGTATATCTTTAATAATGTTAAAAGTATAGTCTGTGGTATCTTCTGTAAAACCTTTTACCGCTATTACAACATCTTTAAAACTTCCTCTTTCAACATAAACCCTTGTAATAAACTTTACTCTTTCCATAGGTTTTAGAAAACCAACATCTACATATCCATCGTTATTTGTATCTGTTAAAGGATTTTGGTTTATATCTAGAAAAACAACCTTTATAATGTTAGGATCTAAGTTACCTTTGTCCCAAGCTATATTTATTACTTTTTCCTTGTTCCCTAGGTTCCATGCTTCATTAACAAAATCAACATAGAAACCTTTACCTGAAGACATACTGTAAACAACCATACTGTCATCATTGTCAGTGTATCTATTACTTCCTGTAAAAGAATCATTATCATCTGTATCATCTATAGATATGGCTTTTTTTTCTTTTATTTTTGCTGTTACGATATTTGAAGAAATATCTCCTAAGGATGTTTTTAAAATTGCTGAATTATTTATATATGTAGCAGGAGCAGTATCTTTTACTTTAAAGGTTAAATCTAATTTAATCTGTTGATCAGGATTTAGAGAGTTTAAATATAAACCTACATATCTAAGATCTCCTGTGATATCTGTTAAATTATCTTTCCAGTACAGATCGTTATCTCCTTTATATATAACTTTACTATTAACAGGTGCTTTTGAAACTGATTCAAGTAATACATATTCAGGAAGCTTATCTACTAAAACTACTCCTTTTACTGTTTCAGGAGAGCCATCATTGTCAAAATCTACCTCTATATTTACTCCTTCTTCTGTTTCAGTTCCATTATTTTCTGCTAAAACTGTAAAATCTACATTTTCTCCAGGAAAAACTTCTGTTTTGTTTGCACCTTTTGTAATACTGAAAGATTTATTCCTTTCTATTTTTATTTCAGTTATATTCTCTGTATCAGATATACTGTCATTACCTAATGAGGTACCTTCCAACGCTATTTTTGCTACACCACTTTCATTTTGAGTTTTTCCTACAACTAAAAGAGGTATGTATCCTCCAGCTTCAACAGAAGGAGGATTTGTGTTATTATACTCCTGCTCTCCAGGGTCTAATTTCCCGTTTTCATTCTCATCTATAAAAATTTTTAGATTTTTAATGTCTGTATTATCCTCTATATCATTTTTTACAGATAATATATACTTATCTTTACCATTTCCTGTATTCTTTAATCTATAAGATACATATATGTCACTATTTAGGAGGGCAGTTACTGACTGGTAGTTAGGATATATGTCTAATCCATATACCTGTAAAACTCTAATAGATACGGTATTTGAGAACTCTTTATATTTAAACCCATCTTTATCTTCATATTCTATTTTTGCAGTATTAGATATAATTAATCCTGCAGGTGTTAAGGCTAAGGAGAGATTTACCAAAATCAATAATAGGAAAAGGAGATATTTAAAAATGTGCATTAACTAGCCCTCCAAGTAGTAGAAAAATTTATTTTTGTCATTTTTTAACTTATTCGTAAAACTATAAAAATACATTAATTTTTTTGAAAAAGGAAGCCTAGTATGGCTTCCTTCAATTTTTATCCTAGATTACTCTTTTATTTTTACTTTAAAGATTAAGCAGCCTTCCTCCCCTGGTTTTACAACTCCTCCAGTAGTAGCATCTGCACCTGTACCTACCCTAAATTTGACTATATTTTCTTGAGAATCATACTCTCCTTGGTCATCTCCTTCCACATCTGTAATTGTTTGATCACATTTTCCATCACAGTTTGTATCTAGACACATAGAATTGGATACGTAATCGGTATAGTTTGGTATATTGTCTGTTACTATAACATTAATAGCGTCTTTATCCCCAATATTTTTGTATTTTATTGTGTATGTAATCTCTTCCCCAGGTTTTGCCTGAGTTTTGTCAGTGCTTTTTGTGAGCTGCATAAATCCATCTATGACAGTGGTTGTATCTTGGGTCGAAC
>JALWKR010000161.1 GCA_027081375.1 Persephonella sp. | reverse complement strand
ATTGGAGCTAGAACGTGCTACTCATCAGGAGATTTAGATTATCTTCTTAACGATCCTAGGGTTGTAAGCACTGAAGATAGGGCAAAGTTTCTCTCAAAACTTGGAAACTACAAACATTTTAGTGTTTTTGCTCATTCTTTTTCCTATAAAGATTTGTCAAGTATTGAAGAAGATTTAATTAACAGATTTTTACCAGAAGAGATTCATCTTTTACCTAAAAAGATAAAAGCAACTCTTTTAGCTCAAAAAATAGCATCAACTCATTTTAAATCTCATTACAATCCTGAGTTTCCAACAGTTATTGGAATATCTTTAAGACACTATCTAGAAAAACTTCTTGAAAAAGATGAAAAAGAGTATTTTCAGGCATTTGAAAAAATGGCTCACTACGATGTTCCTATAGAGCCTTTAGGAAAAGAAGGCAATACAACCCTTATAGGCCTTTTAAAAGAGTATGACGGATATGCAGTTTTTTATATAGATAATGTTTCCAGAACAATGACCCATCAGCTTGTAAGACACACAGCTTTAAACTATTCACAAAGAAGTCAAAGATATGTAAGAGAAGATGAAAATCTTCTTATTATTCCTCCTTCTGTGAAAGAAACTTTCTGTGAAATAGATGATAAAAGCGTTGAAGAAAACTTTAAGAACCTGTTAGAAAAGATTTCCGTCTATATTGAAAACTCCGATGCAAAAGAGAACCTAAAAGAAAAAGCTGTGAGTAGAATAAGAAACTTTTTAAAAGAAAACTTTGAAACTCTTTCCCTTGAAAATCTGTTTAGATACGTTGACCAACTAGCAGAAAGCTTGTATGACTATGCAGTTTACAACTGTAAAGTAAAAAGAGAAGATGCAAGATTTATTCTTCCCCATGGAAGAAAAACTACAATTGTTGTTTCAGGAACATTAAGTTGGATAAAAGATTTTATAGTTAAAAGAACTGACCCCCATGCTCAGTGGGAAATACAGAATGTAGCAAATCAGATGAAAAACTTGCTTGTCAGGCAGGGAATAGATGTTTAAAAAGAAAGTCAGGCTTGCAAAAAGATTTATAGAGATAAGTAAAACTCTATCTCAACTTGGATTTTACAATGTATATGACTATTTTAAAGCTCTCTTAGGTTTGGAGATTGATGAAAAGGCACAGCCAAAGAGAATAAGAGAAGCTTTAGAGAAGTTAGGACCCTCTTTTATAAAGCTTGGACAGGTTTTAAGTACAAGACCTGATATTGTTCCTCAATCAGTAGTGCAGGAGCTTATTAAACTTCAAGATAAAGTTGCCCCTATAGATTTTGACATAATAGAAGAAATTTTAAAAAGAAACTACGGTGATAAACTCTGGGAAATATTTGCATATATAGACCCTAAGCCTTTAGCCTCTGCATCTATCTCACAGGTTCATGTTGGCTATCTCCAGACTGGAGAGAAAGTTGCTGTGAAGGTTAGAAGACCAAACCTAAAGGAGATGATAGAACTAGATGCAGAGCTAATGCTAACTATCATTGATTTTTTAGAAAAGCATTTTAAAACAGTTAAAGAGTTTAACTTAAAAGGAGTTATATATCAGTTTAAAAGAACCACCCTTAATGAAGCAGATTTTGAGATAGAGGCTCAAAATATAAAGATATTCAGAGAAAACTTTAAAGATTATCCTGATTTTTATGTTCCAAAGTGTTTTGAGGAGATTTCCACTTCAGAAGTTCTTATTACTGAGTTCATAGAAGGAATAAAGATTTCAGATATAAAAAAGCTTAAAGAGAAAAACTATAACTTAAAGCTCCTTGCAGAAAAGTTAACAGATGCTTATTTCAAAATGGTTTTTAAAGACGGTGTTTATCACGCAGATCCACACCCAGGGAATTTATTTGTGTTAGAAGATGGTACTATATGTGCTGTAGACTATGGAATGGTTGGTTTCCTTTCTAAAACAAAAAAGAGATATTTCTTTGACTACATAGTAGCTGTTACTACCCTTGATATAAATTTAGCCCTTCAATTTTATGAAGGTTTTAATATGTTTACTCCATATACAGACTTTAATAATTTTGAAACAGATCTCCAGTTTTTCCTTGAAAAATATCACAACAAAAAGCTTGAAGAGATAGACCTAAAGGAAATGATTTTAGATATTATTGAGTTTGTTAGAACAAATAAGCTAAGGCTTCCTACTGATGTTGCTTATCTTGGAAAAGCAGCTATTAATCTTGAAGGGACTGTAAGAGAGCTTTACCCTTCTTTTAATCCAACTCAAAGACTAAGAAAGTTTGTAACCACATCAACAAAAGATTACATAATAGAAAAGCTTGGAGAAGTTAGAGATAGTGCAGAACTTGCTTTTTATGCCATATTTAAACTTGAAAATGCTTACAGACTTCTTATAAGAGAAAGGATAACTTTCCAGATAGTTTTTAAAGATTTAGAAGAGCTTCAGCTTTTTTATAAAAATCAGATTCATAAAATTGTGTATGCACTGCTTTTTATAGGCCTTTTCCTTTCTATTCCTCTGTTTAAAATTGCAAAAATGGACACTTTGGCAGATTTATCACTGTTTTTATCATTTGTCGTAGGTATATTTACTCTTTACAAAGTGCTTCGCCATTAAGGTTTGCATTTTCTACAGGGTCTTAAACCTCTTTTTATTGCCTGGTATCTTGTCTTAAAGATAACTTTTGATTTTAGTCTCTTGGCAAATGGACAGTCAGAACGATGAAATACCTTACTTTTCTTTCCAGCTACATAAAAGGATTCTCTTTTATGTTTTACTGTTTTTCTAAGTGTTTTCTTGCTGTGAGGAACACTTTTTTTCTCAAGATGGTATACATTTCCACTAGATTTAATCACAATAATTTCCTGAGAATTTGAAAAGGAAAATGAGACAAAAATAAAGCAAAAACAAAAAAGTAATCCTTTCATCTTTTTATCCTTAGAGAATTTTATAAAAAATTAATAATCAATTATTAATATTGTCAAATAAACGCAAAAGTATCTTTTGTCATAAACCAGAAAAACCAAGAATATAAAATTAATAGAAAAAACTTTAGGAGGAATAAAAATGAACATTAAAGAAATAAAAGAACTTGCTAAAAAATTTACACCTGAGCAGTTAGATAACTGTATCACTCAGGCTATAGAAAATGACGGTAAAAATGAATGTTATATAGGAGAAGATGTTTTAGAGGTTGTTAATACTCTGGCAAAAGCTCAGACAGTTAAAGAACTTATGGAACAAGGTATGAGTGAGATAGAAGCTATAAGAGAACTTGCAAGAAGGATAAGAAGGGTTCAAGGAGCTGAGAAATAGGGTTTTTTATCAAATTTTCACCTTTTTTTTGATTAACTAGAAAATAATATTAATTTTGATAATCCTAGTTTTGAGGCTAACAATGAAAAAAGCTCTGCTTCTTTTTGCGTTAATGTGGAAAGATTATGAGAAGCTAAAGGAAGTAGAAAATGTTCTAAAAAGTATATATGGAAAAAAGATAAATGAAACAGATGAATTTTCCCTTCAATATTCAAATTACTATGAAAAGGAGATGGGAGAAGGCTTAAAAAAGAAGTTTATTCTTATAGATAACCTTATAGAAAAAGATAGGCTTTTAGATGTAAAGCTTACAAGCATGGAAATTGAAAAAAGATTTAGCATAAATGGAAACAGAACTGTTAATATAGACCCTATATATCTAGACGATTATCAGGTTATTGTTGCATCAAAAAAAGATAAAGGAAGCAGAGTATATCTTGGGAAAGGTGTTTTTGCTGAGCTTGAACTTTTATATCATCATGGTTCATTTCAGCCTTTAATATGGACATACCTTGATTACAAGGATAATATTCCTTTCTTTAATGAGGTTAGAAAATACTATCTTCAAAGAGTATAATTGAAAATTATTTTTCTTTGGAGGATTAAATGAAAAAACTTATATTTGCTGTTTTTCTTATATTTTCTTTTGTTTCCCTTGCTCAGG
>JALWKR010000160.1 GCA_027081375.1 Persephonella sp. | reverse complement strand
AACCTCGTTTCCGTAAAGCTTTAAATTATAAAAGTGTGCTAACGACTGCCTCCCAGAGTCGTTAGCATAAATATCTCCCCCGTCTAATGCTAATTCTGCTTTTATTTCCCCCCCTGACGTAAATATATCTCCGTTTGGAAGATTTCCATTTAAAGAGATTTTAAAGTCTCCATTTATCCTGAGCTCTCCATTTTCACAGCTATTTTGGTAGTAAAAACCTTTTCTAAAAATCATTGATATTTCTTCAGGGATATCATTGTTGTTTCTATCTGCAACATATATTTCTACCCTTCCGTTTAACGTTTCACAATTATCTTGTTTACAGTTATTAAATATTACATAACCGTAGTTATCAGAAATCTTTTCTATCTCTATAGAGCCTTCAATATCACAACTTTCTCTGTCCTGTGTAGTTATGTTGCTAAATTTTTTGTTTCCTATACTGTCTAAAACAGCCTTCAGCAAACCTTTGCTTTCTTCCAAAGACGTAGTGTTAATGTTTCTTTTACCAAAGCTAGCAATATCTTTTATTAAACTTAAGCTCTGTGAAGTTTCTCTAGCTTCTTCCTGTGTTGTTATATTAGATGGAGTAAAAGAAAAAGAATCAGACCCCCCTCCACCCCCACAGCTATTAAAAAGTGAAGCCATGAGTAGTGCCGGTCCTGCTAAACCCCAAATTAATTTTTTTGTTTTCATTATTCACTCTCCCCTGGGAATTTCTCTTTATTTCTTATTCTGTTTTTTATTATTGAAAATTTCATGCCAAAACTGTGTAGCCTTAAAATAGGCTTTTTGTAATAATTATTGACAATTTAGAGACAATTCATGTCACTATCATTGATAAAATTTGTAAAAAATTTTTACACTTTTGTGTAACTGCAAGTAAGGTTCTGATAAATAAGCAAAATTTGAATTGAGATATAAAAGATGTAAAATATAAGCAAAGTAAATATAAAGGAGGAAAAGATGGATCCAGCAACCTGGTTTCCTATTGTAATAATAGGTATGGTTCTATTTGCATTTATAGCATTTGGAATATTTGTTTATCTAGATAAAGGGGAATAATGCCTTTAAAAAAGTTTTACGCTATAACAGATAGAAAACAGTTTGTAAGACCATTTGAAGAACAGATAAAACGAATGCTTGATAAGGGCATTCGTATGTTTCAGTTAAGGGAAAAGGATTTACCTTCAGACGAACTTTTCTTTCTTGCAGAAAAGATGTTTCATCTATTACAGGGTTACGATGCAATATTCCTAATAAACGATAGAGTAGATATAGCAGTTGCTTCAGGAGCTAATGGAGTTCATTTACCTGAGAAATCTATTCCTGTAGAGGTGGTAAAACATAAATTTCCTGATCTTATAGTGGGAAAATCCTGTCACTCTTTAGAAGGAGCTTTAAAGGCACAGGAAGAAGGAGCTGATTATATCACTTTTTCTCCTATCTTCTCTTCTCCTGGTAAAGGAAATCCTGTAGGGATAGAGAAACTAAAAGAGGTTGTAGATAAGGTCAGTATTCCTGTTTATGCTTTAGGGGGCATTAACGAAAGTAATATAAAGGAAGTGCTGGAAACAGGAATTTTTGGAGTAGCTGGAATAAGACTTTTTATTGATTAAATGCTTCTTAGTGCTTCTATAGGTTTTATATTAGATGCTCTAAAGGCAGGATATATTCCTGCAATAAATCCAGTAATTATAGAAACTAAAATAGACAACAGTATATACTCAGAAGGGTAAATTTTAGGAAGACCAGATATTGCGTATATAGTTGATATAAGACCTATTCCAAGAATAAAACCTACAATACCACCAACTATAGATATAAATCCTGATTCAAGTATAAACTGAAGCAGAATATCACTTTTTTTAGCTCCAACAGCTCTTCTTATTCCTATCTCTGTTATACGCTCATTAACAATAAGTATCATTA
Organism: Persephonella sp.; assembly: GCA_027081375.1. GTDB lineage: Bacteria > Aquificota > Aquificia > Aquificales > Hydrogenothermaceae > JAADDV01. The sequence continues at coordinate 2,041 of JALWKR010000160.1, read as the reverse complement.
TAGATAAAATTCCTATTCCACCAATAAGAAAAGATATTAAAGCTGTCACAACTCCAAGTATTGTAAAAATCCTTACAGCCTGAGTTTGCATTCTCATTAGGTCATCTGGAGTTAGGATAGTAAAATCGTCTCTGTCTTCTGGTCTAAGTTTATGAAGTTTTCTAAGGAGAAACCTTATTTGTCTTTTAACAAAAGGTATATTTTCCTTTTTATCTACCTGAACAAAAATTGTATTAATGTAATCAACATTTGCCAGTCTTCTCATAGCTGTTTTTAAAGGAGTATAAATAAGCATATCTTGATCTGTTCCTGATATATCAACTCCTTTTTCTTCCATCACTCCTATTACTTTGACAGGAACCCTAAAAACTAGGAGAAATTTTCCAATAGGATTTTCTCCTTTAAACAGCTTCTCTGGGATTTTTGCCCCTAACACAACAACTTTTTCAGCAGTTTTTTCCTCTTTTTTTGTAAAAAACCTCCCTTCTTCTACCTGTATACTCCTAACCTCTGGATATTCCACAGTTGTTCCTATTATTGTTGTCCTTACTGTTATACCTTTGTTTCTAACAGGATACGTTATTGTAAATGCAGGAATTGATTTTAAAATGTAAGGTATCTGCTGTTTTATAAGCTTAGCATCCCTTATTTTTAACGTTGTTGCTGAAGATATGGTTCTTTGTCTTTTTCTAAAAACCCTAACTAATCCAGACTTGATCACAATCACATTTTTACCAAGCTTTTCTGCTTCTAATCTGCTTTTTTCCCTCATAGAAAGAGAAATAGATATCATAACAATCAATGCAAATGTTCCAAAAGCGATACCAAGAATAGAAAGAGCAGAGCGAAGTTTATACTCTCTCATTAATCTAAATATAACTTTCAGGTTTTCTTTTATTTTTCTCAACTTTAGCTCCTGATAGCTTCTATAGGATTAAGATTTGAAGCCTTAAGAGCTGGATTTAAAACAGATATAACACCAACAATAACAGAAACTACTAAAGAGATAATAAAAGCTTTATATGAGAAATAAACAGGAAACTGAGCTATGCTTGTGAGGAGTTTTGAGCCTAAAATTCCCAAAATAAAACCTAATATAGCTCCAATTGTTGTTATTATAACTGCTTCATATAAAAATTGAATAAGAATATCTCTCTTTTTAGCACCAAGGGCTCTTCTTATCCCTATTTCCTGTTTTCTTTCATTTACAGAAAGAAGAAATAGATTTGCTAAGACAAATCCACCAACAGTTAAAGATATGGCGGAAGAAAGACCTAAAAATAATACTAAACTACCTGTTAATGTCACTAAAAATCTTATAATTTCTTTTGGAGAGAGAATAAAAAAGTCATCTTCTTCATCTTCCTTAAGATGATGCCTTTTTCTTAAAAACTGCCTTATCTCTTCTACAAGAGAGTTTACATCTACTCCTTTATAAAACTTTATTCTTATTGCATTTATATAGATAGGATCATGGTTTATCTTGTACATTACAGTTGTATATGGCATTAAAACTCTGTTATCTAAATTTCTTCCTGTTGGGGTAGTTCCTCTCTTTTCTAAAACTCCTAGAACTTTACATGGAATTTTATTTATAAAAATAACTTTCCCTACTGGATTTTCTTTTTCAAATAGTTCCTTTTCAACGTACGTCCCAATAATACATACATACTTCTTCTCTTTTTGTTCTTCCTCTGTAAAAAATCTTCCTTCCTTCAAATACCAAGACCAGGCTTCTTCATACTCAGTTGAAACACCGTATCCCTTCGTTTTTGTAGCATTCTTTCTATAGCGAACAGGCATATCATCTACAAACAAAACAGGCATTATAAGTTTTATCTCAGGAAAAGCTTTTTTTAATGCTTGAAGGTCATAGATTGTTAATGTCTTTACTCTTACCCTTACCCCTTTGTTTTCCTCTTTCCCACCAAATATGATGATACTTTCTGGACCAAAAACGTCTATTATCTTATAAGCTCTGTGAAAAGCCCCTTCCACTGAAGCTACTATTATAGAGAGAGAAGCAATACCTAAAGCTATA
>JALWKR010000159.1 GCA_027081375.1 Persephonella sp. | reverse complement strand
GTTGTAAAAAATGCAGAAGAGGCTGATATAGCTGTAGGAATTCTTGAAAAAGGAGTTAAAGGAGTAGTTTTAGAAACAAAAGATTTAAATGAGATTAAAAAAGTTTCAGCAGTTATAAAAGAGAATGTAGAAAAAGTTGAACTAGTTAAAGCTAAAGTTATAAATATTGTCTCTGTAGGAATGGGAGACAGGGTTGCTGTTGATACCACATCTTTATTTAAGCGTGGAGAAGGAATGCTTGTTGGAAACTCTTCTGCAGGGATGATTTTTGTTCATGCAGAGACGGAAGAAAGTCCATATGTTGCATCAAGACCTTTTAGAGTAAATGCTGGTGCAGTTCATATGTATACAAGGGTTCCAGGAGGAAAAACTGTATATCTGTGTGAGCTTAAAGCAGGAAAAGAAGTAATGGCTTACGATATAAACGGAAATGGAAGAGCAGTTGTTGTTGGTAGGTCTAAGATAGAAAGAAGACCTATGCTCTTAATAGAAGCTGAGTACGAAGGTAAGAAGTTAAGTGCTGTCCTGCAAAATGCAGAAACTATAAGACTTGTTAAAGGAGATGGTTCTTTAGTTTCTGTTGTAGACCTTCAGATTGGGGATGAGATTTTAGGATATGTAGAAGAAGCTGGAAGACATTTTGGAATGAAAGTGGAAGAGACAATTTTAGAGATATAAATCTTTTAGGAAAATCATGAATTCAAAAATTGCATTTAAAGTTGGCTTATTTGTTCTAGTTATATCCATTATCGCTGGCTATCTTATTATTATGTTTAACGGAAAAGGCTTTGGTGTACAGACTAAGGATTACTATATCTATTTTGATAGTGTAGAAGGTCTTTCTCAGGGAGCTGATGTTCAGATAAAAGGAGTAAAAGCAGGAAGAGTAGATAGTATTTCCATTGATAGAGGAAAAGTAAAAGTGAAAATAACTATAAATAAAGACTTTCCTATATACAAAAATGCAAAAGCGTATATAAAAACTTTAGGGCTTATGGGAGATAAGTTTGTTTATATAGATCCAGGGACTCCTGAAGCTGGGGAACTCGCTGAAGGAAATGTTATCAGTCAGGCTCAGGTTTACGCATCTACAGAGGATATGATGTCCTCTGTATCTCAAGCTGCTCAAAAAATCGCTCAGTTTGTAGATAACTTAAACAAAACAATAGAAGAGGGAAATCTAAAGGAGCTTATAAAAAATATAAGAATCCTTGCTAAACATGCTGATGAACTGGTACAGGAAAATAGAAAGAATGTTAGGGAAACAATTAAAAATATAAAAATACTTTCAGCATCATTAAGAAAAGACCTTCCTGTCCTTATAGCAAAAATAGACAGAGCAGCAGATAATATAGCAAAAATAGCAGGGGAAAACAGAGAGGATATAAGAGAACTTATAAAAAACCTTAGAGCAGTATCAAAAGCCTTAAAAGAGAAGACTCCTCAAGTTCTAGAGAGTATGAACAAAGCTGTTTCAGCTATAGGAGAAGCAGTTGAGGAGAATAAAGACGACATTCATAAAACTATAAAACATCTAGAAAAATCCGCTGAAAGATTTGAAAGAATACTCGCGTATGTAGAGGAAGGAAAAGGAACATTAGGAAAACTTATAAAGGAAGATAAACTTTATGAAGATGTTAGAGGAGGTATAAAGTCTTTTACCAAACCTTTTGCACTTGTTGAAAAGTCACAGCTAGATATTATGCTTTACGGAGAGAAACATACAGGAAATGGAGATGCAAAGGCAGGGGTAGCTGCAAGATTTTCTTCAAGACCTGATAGATATATATATGTTGGCCTCCTATCAAACAGTAATGGTTCAGTAACAGAGAAGTATGTTTATAGAGAAGGAAAAAAGGTTAGAACAGAGCTAAAGCAAGATTACAATATCTTATTTGATATTCAGTATGCAAGGAAGTTTTTAACATGGAGAGACAAAGAATTTTGGGTTAGAGCTGGAATAAAAGACACAACAGCAGATGCAGGTATTGATATAAAATATAACAAAAATCTGTGGATTACTTCAGATTTATACAACTTTGATAGAGACGAAGTTCCAGGAAAGCCAAAAAATCCACAGCTGGATGTAGGTTTTATGTATAAGTTTCAATCTTATCCTTTCTTTATAAAAGCTGGTGGTTCTGACCTTCTCAATAAAGAATATATAGGTGTATATATTGGTGGTGGTTTTTTATTTAAAGATGATGATTTAAAGTATTTATTAGGAGCTATGCCAAAACCATAAATAACATAGAGAGGAAAACATATGGATAAGCTAGAATACCTTAAAAATTTAGACATATTTGCAGGGCTAAAAGAGGAAGAGATAAAGGAGATTTCAAAGTACTTTCATCTTGAGGAATATAAAAAAGGAGATTACATTTTTTTTGAAGGAGATGAAGAACCTGGAATATACATTGTGATAGATGGTCTTGTAAAACTTACAAAAGAGACTGCAGATGGTAAAACAGTTATTCTAAAACTTGTAACCCCTGGAGAAGTTTTTGGATGGGTTGTTCTTGGAGATTCTAAACCTTCCAGTACATATACAGCTCAGGCTTTAGTTGACAGTAAAGTTTTACATATATCAAACAAAGATTTTTTAAATCTTTTAACATCCTATCCAGCTGTAGCTGTGAGAATTACTTGTATTGCCTCAAAGATGGTTCTTGAAGCTTACGATAGGCTAAAAAGCCTTGCTGTTGAAAAGGTCGAAGGTAGAATTGCTAACCTTCTTCTTGAACTTGGAAAGAAAATTGGAAAAGAGGAAGACGGAAAAATAGTTATCCGATCTCCTATAACAAGACAAGATCTTGCAGAAATGACAGGAACAACTGTGGAAACCGCCATAAGAATTATAAGCAGATGGAAGAAAGAAGGTATTCTAAACACTGAAAGAGGAAAAATAGAGATCCTAGATCCAGAATATCTAGAAAGCCTTGTGTCATAAAAGTAATCTGATATATATCAATTGAAACTTTTTTTCTCTTTGATTATAATATAAAAATATTCTAATATTCTAAAAGGAGTAATCTATGAGAAGAATAGGCGTAGTGCTCTCTATTCTTATAGCTACTGTAGCTTTTGGTAAAGAGTTAACCCTGAAAGAAGCTATAGATACTGCACTTAAAAACAGTTATCAGCTTAAAGCATCTAAGAAGCTTCTAAAGGCTAAAGAGTTTGAGTATAAAGCAACAAAAGGTTTAAGATGGCCTACCCTTAAGTTTACTGAAATGTTTATGCGTACAAACGTTCCTGGTTGGGCTATGATGAATGAGTTAAACCAGCACAGATTAACAATGCTATCTTCAGGGAAATACGTTGATATGACTGCAATGAATGGTTTAGTTCCTTTGTTTAGTAAACCTTCTTTCCCTGAATGGAATAATTGGCAAACAAAAATAGAGTTTCAGCTTCCTATCTTTACAGCTGGGAAAATTTCCACTGGTATAAAAATGAGAAAAAAAGAATATGACGCTACTAAAAAAGATGTAAAAAGAACAGAGCAAAAAGTTATTTATGACGTTTCAAAAGCATATTATGGAGCTCTACTAGCAAAGGAAGCTATAAAGTTAGCAAAAGAAGCTTATAAAACTGTAGAAAAGCATTATAAGACGGCAAAATCTATGTATGAAAACGGACTTGCTATATATGCAGATGTTTTAAGAGCCAAAGTTTATTTAATGGATGTAAAAAGCAAAATAGCTGAAGCAGAAAATCAATATCTTGTTGCTAAAAAAGGTCTTTTACTTGCAATGGGCGTTGAAGATGTTAACCCTGCAAATATCGAAGTGGTAGGAGAATTAAAGTTCCATGATACAGACAAAAGTGTTGATTATTGGGAGTATTATGCAATAAATAACAGACCTGACTTTCAGGCTTTAAAGGAAAGAGTAGAGAATGCTAAGAGAATGGTTAAGTTTGTTAAAGCTGATATGTATCCTATGGTTGGAGCTTTTGGAGCATATCAGATGG
>JALWKR010000158.1:15094-15675 GCA_027081375.1 Persephonella sp. | reverse complement strand
AGCAATGTAAAAGAGTATATTAAGTTCCATTTTTAACCTGTTTATCTTCCTGAGAGTTTTCTAATCTTTTTGCTTCTTCCTCAACTTCTTTTTTTAGCTTCATTCCCATTTTTGTAAGAAAAACTATCTGAAAAACAGTAAAACCAACTAAAACTGAAACAATACCTCCTACCCCTGCAACATAAGCAGAAAATAAAACAGCTATAATAGGAATAGGCAGTCTAACTATCATACTTTTCAGAATTTTACCTTTTTGAGGTCCAAAAATATTTACACTTTTCCACAGATGAGAAAAATAAAAAAATCCTGCTCCTAACCCAACAAGAAAAAGAGGAAAATACCACAAAACTTTTATATCCAAGGGTTATCTCCTGAAGGTGTTTTTAACAATTCTAACATAGACTTTACTATCTTTTGATATTTATCAATGTTTCAAAATCTTTTAAAAGGAAAACTTATTTCAAAACAAAAAACAGGTATAGGAGAAAATGTACGAGGTAGCAAAACTTTTTCATCTTTTAGGAGCTGTTATTTTTGGAGGAGTACTTTTTGTTGAAGCTGTGTTGTTACCTGCTGTAAAG
>JALWKR010000158.1:1983-15084 GCA_027081375.1 Persephonella sp. | reverse complement strand
TTTTTGTTCTTATTTTATATCTAACTGGCTTTTATATGTTTCATTTTCATGTAAAGACCCTTGACCTATCCACTACATTTGCAAAACTGTTACTTCTAAAAGTTTCTCTGGCTATTCTTATTTTGCTTGGAGTTGTAACAGCTATCATTCTCTTTATAAGAGGAAAATCAGACAGCAAAATTTTTGATTATATCCATATATTTGCATTTGTCTTAGCTTTTACTGTAATCATACTTGCTAAATTGATGTTTATTCTGTAGGAGGAGAAAATGGGAATAAAAATTTACCCTGTATCAGAAAAGTTTAATCCTGAGAAACCATACTCAGAGAAAATTATCTCAACAGAAAATATGGTGGTAGTCCACTTTTATTTAAAAAAAGGGCAGAAAATACCTCTTCATGTTTCTAAATCAGAAGTGTTTGTTACAGTCCTTTCTGGTAAAGGAAGATTTTTTGTTGGTTCTGAAGAAAATAGTGAGATATTAAATCAGGAAGAAAGTCTTTTTTATGAATCGAATGAACCTCATGGTTTTGAAGCATTAGAGGATATGATTGTTCAGGCTGTAATATCCCCTAATCCACAGCAGAAAATAAAGCTTTGATACAAGTCAATGAAGTAAAGGCTTAGCAAATATACATTCAAAAAGGAGCAAAGATGATAAAACACTACTCTTTAAAGCAATGGTTAATCATTTTAGCTATGGCTACTTTTTTAATTGTTTTTGTTGGAGCGATGACTGTGCCATGTGCACTGTCGCTAATACAAATGATAACAAAATAAAAGGGGCAAGCATGGAAGTAGGTTCTTGGATCTGGAAACTATCCTACATAATTCACGTTATTTCCAACGCTATATCTATAGGTTTGTTTTTTGTTTTTACTTTTGCAAAAGAAGAGATGTTGAAGGAAGACATATCCAAAAAATATTTGAAACTTGTTGGAATATTTATCTCAGGAACAGGTTTAACAGGAATATTACTTTTATCTATTCTAACAATGACTGGTATGGATGATCTTACAGCGAATCCTATAGGACAGAGTGTTTTAGTGATGATAGCAGGATATATACTTGTCCTGTTTGTATATTCCTTAGCATTAATATACAAAGGAGGTGAAGCAAGGCTCTACAAGAAGTTTTTCGCAATTATGTTTTACACCTATCTAATTGTTTATGTAATTAGAGTTTATTTAACTAACTAAGGGAGGTTTTAGGAGATGGGTTTCCCAGATACAACTTCTAAAAAGTGGTTTTTAATCTTTGTCCTATCCACCATTTTAGCTGTTGGGATATTTACATTCCTGACAGTTAAACAGATTAAAGATGTACCTCCTATTCCAAAGGAGGTAAAAGGTACAAAAACCCTTTACACCTATGACGACATAGTACAGGGTAAAGCTTACTTCCAGAAGTACGTTCTTATGGATCACGGAACTCTTCTTGGAAACGGTGCTTATATGGGACCTGATTACACAGCTTGGATGCTTCATGAAAAGATAGTAGCTTTACAAAATGTCTACGCTCAGGAGAAGTTTGGAAAAGCATATTCACAGTTAACTGAAGAGCAAAAAAGCCAGATTGATTTTCTTGTAACAAAAGATGTGAGACAAACATCTATTTTAAAACCAGATGTTACTATAGTTACTCCTGAACATGAAAAAGCTTTTGAGCAAGCTAAAGAAAGAATTGTTAAGTTCCTAGTAGAAGGAAGTCCAGCATATGCATTTGTAGGTAATATTATTAAACCTCAAGAAGCTGAGAAAATAGCTGACTTTATTGACTGGTCTACTCTTGTTGCTGTAACTCCTAGACCTGGAGCTGCACCTGAAGAAAAATCTATAGTTATTTCTTCTTTAGGTTCAAAAGAAGAATTATTTAAAAATCTCAACGAACACCCAACATATACAAACAACTGGCCTCCTGAACCAGCTATTGGATTAGATGCAACTTACTCATCTTTATTCTGGTCATTAGTAGCATTTATGGCTTGCTGGACGTTAACTATCGTAGTAATGTGGGCATTTTATGACTACTTTATGAAGTTTGAAGAAGAAAAAACTCCTACTCCAATTTCTCTTAAACTAACTCCAATGCAAGAAAAAGTTTTAAAGTACGTTCCAGTTGTAGCTTTATTCTTTGTTCTACAAACGGTTATGGGTGGTTACATGGCTCACCTATATGCTGATCCAAGTCACAACTGGATAGTTCCACAATCTTTATTCCCATTTAACGTTGCAAGAGAGTTCCACCTTAACCTTGCAGTTGTATGGATTGCTATGGGATGGTTAGCAGGAGGTTTATTTGTTGCACCTTTAGCATCTGGTGGAAAAGATTTCAAATTCCCTGTAGCTGTAGATATTCTATGGATTGCACTTCTTGTAGTTGGTGGCGGTGGTTTAATAGGAATGTGGCTAGGAGCTTTAGGACTATTACCTGATAGCTTATGGTTCTGGCTTGGTTCTGAAGGAAGAGAATTCTTGGAACTAGGTAGATTATGGGATATTGGTCTTGTAGTGGGACTTGTTATATGGTTTGCGATAGTGTTCTTTACAGTAAGACAGGCTGAAAAAGTAACTCCTCCACTTCAAATGATGATATGGTCAGCATTTGCTATAGCAACTTTATATATTGCAGGAATGGCTCCTCTACACAAAATAATGCCAAACTTTACAATTGATGATTACTTTAGATGGTGGGTTGTTCACCTGTGGGTTGAAAACACCTTTGAGTTATTTGCTGCAGGTACATTAGCATTCATTACTGTTGCTTTAGGGCTTGTTAGTGCGAGATTTGCAACTATTATGATGTTCTTCGAAGCATTCCTAATTGTTGCTGCTGGTACTATTGGAACTGGTCACCACTACTTCTGGATGGGAGAAAATGAGTTCTGGCTTGCTTGGGGTGGAGTACTATCATCTCTTGAACCATTACCTCTTGTTATCCTAATGATTGAAGCTACTAAAGAGTATCTCCACATCAAAAAGCTTGGAAAGGCATTCCCATTTAGAATGACTTTCTTATGGCTTGCTGGTTCAGCATTCTTAAACTGGCTTGGAGCTGGATTTTACGGAATGCTAATAAACCTTCCAATTGTTAACTACTACGAGCACGGAACATACTTTGGAATGGCTCACGGTCATATTGCACTTCTTGGGGCATTTGGATACATATCTATAGCGTTCCTATACTTTATAGCTAGAGCTAATGCTGCTGCTAAAAATCTCCACTGGGATGAAAAGATTTCAACTCTCGCATTCTGGACATTAACTGCAGGAATTGTTCTTTTTGCTATACCAGTTCTTGTTATTGGTGAAAAACAGATGGAATGGGCTTATAACTACGGATACTGGGCAGCTAGAACTAGAGAAGTTCTAGAAGGACTTGGTTTCTGGATGTGGGTAAGAATTATTCCTGATGCATTAATCCTTGCAGGGGCTGTTCTTATCTTTGTAGATCTAGTATACAAACTCTATCTTTCAAAGAAAGCCGTTCCTGTAGCAGAACCTACTCCTGCTCAGCAGTAAAGAAAAAGCCCCCAAAAAGGGGGCTTTTTTCATTTTTCTCCTTTTTCTGTTATTCTTCTCTTAAAACTCTTAAAATCATCATAATCAAAATTTGGAATAATCAATATATTAAACATATAATAGTATAGTCTTTGCAAAACCTTAGAAAAATTATTCAGGAGGATATATAAATGGGAATGACATTAACTGAAAAAATTCTTGCAGAACATGCAGGAAAAGATTTTGTAGAACCAGGTGAACTAGTTACAGTAAAAGTAGATCTTGCTATAGCAAATGATATCACAGCACCATTAGCAATAAGACAGCTTGAAAAATATGGAATAGATAAAGTTCACGACCCTGAAAAAATAGCACTTGTTATGGATCACTTTTTCCCTCCAAAAGATATTCTTTCAGCTCAGCAGATAAAAATTTCCAGAGATTTTGCTAAAAAAATGGGAATTAAAAATTATTTTGAAGGACAGGACTCTGGAGTTATGCATACAATCCTTCCAGAAAAAGGATTTATCGCTCCTGGGGATTTGGTAATGGGAGCTGACTCTCATACATGCACATACGGAGCTCTTGGAGCATTTTCAACAGGAGTAGGTTCAACAGATATTGCATATATATTTGCAACAGGTGAAACGTGGCTTAAAGTACCTGAAACAATGAAATTTACATTCTACGGAAAAAGGCAAAGATGGGTAGGCGGAAAAGATTTTGTTCTCACAGTTATTGGAGAGATAGGGGTTGATGGTGCTTTATATAGAGCTATGGAATATCATGGAGAAGCTATTAAAGATCTTCCTGTAGAAGAAAGACTCACAATAACAAATATGGCAATTGAAGCAGGTGGAAAAAATGCGATAATGGAAGCTGATGAAAAAGTTTTAGAATGGCTTAAAGACAAAACTAAAAAGCCACTTAGAATGATAAAAGCTGATCCTGACGCAAAATACTGCTGTGAGTATGAGTTTGATGCTTCAAAAATAGAGCCTGTTGTAGCAGCTCCAAATCTCCCATCTAACGTAAAACCTGTTTCAGAAGTTGCAGGAAAACCAATAAATCAGGTATTCATTGGTTCCTGTACAAACGGAAGAATAACAGACCTAAGAATTGCTGCACAGATACTTAAAGGAAGAAAAGTTCATCCAGATGTTAGATGTATTGTAATCCCTGCATCTGACAGAACATATAAGCAGGCAATGCATGAAGGTATTCTTGAAATCCTCGCAGACGCAGGATGTTTAATAAGCACTTCTACCTGTGGTCCATGTCTTGGGGGACACATGGGTATCCTTGCTGAAGGAGAGGTTTGCGTTTCAACATCCAACAGAAACTTCACAGGAAGAATGGGACATCCTAAGAGTGAGGTTTACCTTGCAGGACCAGCTGTAGCAGCAGCTTCAGCAGTACTTGGGAGAATAGCTCATCCAGATGAGGTTGTTGGAACAAAGGCTGAGGCATTAGTTTAATAAAAAGGGGTTCTGATGAATTTAAGTATTCCTCCCAAGCTTTATGATAAGTTAGTTGAAAAACTAGGAAAAGAAACAGCGATAGAAGTAGTTGAGATTATAAATGAAGTAGAAAAGGAGCTCTCCAATCAGGTTGTAGAAGAAACAAAAAAGAGAAAGATAGAGCTTAGGGAGGAACTTAGAAAAGAACTTGCAACAAAAGAAGATATTCTTCTTGTTAGACAGGAAATAGAGACAGTAAGACAGGAACTTAAAGGGGAGATAGAAGCCCTTAGAAAAGAAGTAAAAGGAGAGATAGAAGCACTAAGGGCAGAAGTTAAAGGTGAGATAAAAAATATAAAAATGTTAATTTACTTTTTAATTGTCCTTATGGTTTTACTAAATAAAGAAAGTTTTGAGTTTTTATTGAAAATACTCGGTATTCTTAAGTAGGAGGGTAGCAAAATGGCTTGGTGGGACGCTATTTTAAGAGTTATTTTAGGTTCTATTTTTATCTGGCTCGGTGTAGAAAAAGGTGGAGCTTGGGTAATTGGTGAGATTTTTGGGTTTATTTTAATGTTTACAGCTATTTTAAACTTCTGTCCTCTTTACAAAATAGCAGGAGTTTCAACATCTGAAGAAAATCCTCAGGAGCAGCAGACAGCTTGATTGGTAAAAGAGTTTTAGCTTTAGATGTTGGGAACAAAAGAATTGGGGTTGCTTACAGCGACCCCCTTGGTATATCGGCAAATCCTCTACCTTATATCCCAAATGATGAAAAGGTTTTTGAAAAAATAAAAGATTTAATTGATGAATACAACATAAGAAAAGTTGTAATTGGTTTGCCCCTAACTCTTAAAGGAGAAGAAGGAGAACAGGCAAAAATAACTAGAGAGTTTGCTGAAAAGCTAAAAGAACATATTCCTGATATAGATATTGAATTTGTTGATGAGAGATTTACAACTTCTTTAGCAGAGCAGCATCTTAGAGAAACAACTAAAAAAAGTAAAAGAAAAAAGAAATTAGACAGTGTTGCTGCTGTGTATATATTAAAAACATATTTAGACCAACAACAGTTTAAGAATGGATAAATTAATAAAGTTATTTCTTGTAGTGATAATTCTGTTAGGTATTTTTCTAATAGGAGCTTCTTTTTACATAAAACATAAACTATCTGAGGAAGTATATATTAAAGAACCAAAACACCTATCAATTAAAAAAGGATTATCAATTAAAGATATTTCTAATCTTTTAAAAGAAAAAGGTATCATAAAAAACAAAGAGCTTTTTTATTTGTATAGTAAATTTAAAAACAAACCTTTAAAAGCAGGATACTACATTTTTGAAGGAAAGTACTCTATTGAGAAAGTTTGGGAGGTACTTTATAAAGGAAAAGAAAAACTTATTCCTTTTAAGATTATTCCTGGAGATGATTTATTTAATATAGCAAATAATCTTAGCAGAACATTTAATATAGATAAAAATAAAATTATGGAATATGTTTTTAATCCTGAAAATGTAAAAAAAAATGGCCTTATAGGTCTATCTTTTGAAGGTTATTTTCCTCCTGAAACATATATGTTGAGAAAAGACTCTAATATAGAAGATATTGTTAAAGTTTTTGTTTCTTTTTTTAAAAAGAAATATGAACCTCTTTTGAAAAGCTCCAAAGAGTTTTCACCCTATGAAGTAATGATTATCTCATCTTTAGTAGAAAAAGAAACTGCTTTAAAGAAAGAAAAACCATTAATTGCAGGAGTTATAGTAAACAGAATAAAAAAAGGTATGCTTCTTCAGATAGACCCTACAACTATATATGCATTAAAACTTGCTGGAAAGTGGGATGGGAAATTAACAAAGGATAATATTCATTTTAATTCTATTTATAATACCTATGTATATAAAGGACTTCCACCTACTCCTATCTGTAGTTTTTCTTTAGATACGTTAAAAAGCGTCCTAAACTATAAAAAAACTTCTTATCTATACTATCTCTCAAAAAACGGCAAAAATCATATATTTTCAAAAACATACAGAGAACATATAAATGCTTTAAAAGGTTATAGAAAATGACTTTTAAGCTCTTGTATAGGTATATATCAGCTGGGATACTAAAAATCTTTTTAGGATTAATAGTTCTCTTTTCTGTAATTATAGTTTCATCTCAATTTATGCATCTTCCTTCAGTTGTTTATTTTATGGATTTTTTTAAATTTTTAAAGCTTATATTTTTTATTGATTTTTCTTTTTTTAAATATCAGCTTTTATTTGCTTTCATTTTAGCTGCTACTCTTTTTGGCTATTCCTTAAAAGAAAAAAGGGAAATTTATGCTATATATGCTTCAGGTATTTCAACAAAAACTCTTTTAAAACCTGTCTTTTTTATTTCTATTTTTTTATCTATTATTGCTCTGATTATAAGTTTGTTTATCTCGCCATATGCAAACAGAGAAAGAGCTAACTTTATAACTGTTAGTGTAAAAGAGTATTTTATGGAAAGTATTCAACCTAAAAACTTTTCTAAGATTGGGAAAGACATTGTTATATATGCAAAAAGTAAAAAAGATAATTTAATAGAAAATCTCTTTATTCATATGCATAAAAAAGACTGGACTATAACAGCAGAAAAAGCAAAATTTATTGGTTCCAATCTTATTTTAGAAAATGGATTTATACAGATTCCCCAAAAAAATAACTTTGATATTTTATTTTTTAAAAAATATATATTTAGCATAGATATTAACTACATAAAAAAATACTCCCTTGAAGACTACGAAAATAAAAAATTAATTGAGATTATAAGAAAAAAAGGGAAAAAAAGCTTAAAAGCACAGGCTATACTTACTGATAGGGTATCTTTCTTTATACCTTTCCTTTTTATAGGAGTGATAGGTTTTCTTATTGGAATAAGTAATATATCAAGTAAAGAGTATGTTTTGTCCTTTTCTCTTTTAATATCTATTGTTTATCTTCTTATAAACTTCTTAATTGTTAAATTAATATCAGGTGGTAGTTTACCCTTTTACATTCTACCTGTTGTTGAGCTTTTATACTTTCTAACTATTTACATTTTAATTAAGAAAAAGCTTGTATCATTTTAATTCTACCCCTTCAAACCAGGCATATGCCTGCATCTGTGCCTGCACTATGTCAGGTATAGATAGTCCTAGTTCTGAGAGTTCTTTCTCCAGTTCAAAAACTTCTGATTGCTCTATATTTTCAACTAAATGAAGTAATTTACCTAAAGGTCCCTGGTATTTTACAAGAGCTAAATACATTTCTTCATCTATATGAAATTCTTCTTTTATTTCCTCTTTAGACATATTAAGTAGTTTATCTACAAATGAAAATACCCCTACAAGAAATGCTTTTTCAGCGTGTTCGTGATTTAAGCCAATTTTTTCTGCTAGAATTTCCATCATTTTTCCTCTTTCTGCAGCAAGCTGTAGTAAGGTCTCTGAATAAAACCCATCTTCTTCGTCAACACCTGTATATAAATATAGAAGGACCCATTGAAGGAGATTTTTTTGTCCAAGTATCATTATTGCTTTTCTTATACTTTCAATTCTTGTAGGAAGATAGAATGCTGCAGAGTTTACATATTTTAATAGAGATAAACCTAAATCTGCGTTTTTCTTTATAAGCTCTTCAACTTCTCTAGGACTGTATTTTTCTTTTATTTTGTTGAATAACTGTATTATTGCTTTTCTTGTTGGGGTTACTGTTCTTCCAATTAATGTATCCTGAAATATAAAATCTCCATAGAAATATTTAAATCCTTTAGAAACAAACTCTTCAAGTTCTTTTATACTTTTAAGATTTCTTATAATAACCTTATTTTTATATGGGTCATTTTTTAAAGCAAACTCTTTTGGATGTATAAAGAAATCAAAGTATTTTAGTTCCTCAGGGGTTTTTCCATAATCTACTTTTCTTATAGCAAAAGAAAAACCAAGCTCCTTAAGCTCTTCTATTCTTTTGAAATCCTCTTTGTCTATAAGATCCTCATCTAAAATAAAAACAAACTTTTTCTCATTTATATAATCAAGAACTTCATTGGTAAGTAAGTCTGGCATAATAGGAACAAAAAGTCTGTGTCTTCCAAAGAGTTTATCAAATCTTAAATTTGCTAAAATCTTAGCAAATTCGCTTGATGTTAGAGGTTTATCCTCTTTGTTTTTTAAAATTAACTTGTGGGCAAAAACTTTTTTAGACTGGTCTAAAATTGGTTTTTTTGATAGAAAAAACTCTCCCTTTACTTTCATAAATTACCTCTATTCTGATATTTTTATTCTTTTAATAAAAGTTTCATTTCCATTTTTTTCAACAAGGAGTGCCTGAAATATCATAGGACCTTTTGCTACTTCGTATTTGACAGGAATCCCTGTTAGAAATTTTTTTAAAGGATCTTCTATTTTCATACCAATTACAGAGTATTTTGGACCTGTTAAACCTACATCTGTTATATATACTGTACCTCTGGGGAGCAACATCTCGTCTGCAGTTGCAACATGAGAATGGGTACCAAACACTATATCAGCTCTTCCATCAACATAAAAACCAAATGCATTTTTTTCAGAAGTGGCTTCAGCATGAAAATCTACAATTATAAAATCAACTGATTCTGAAATTTTTTTATAAATTTCATCAAACTTTCTAAATGGACAGTCCAACGGAATACCCATTAAAGCTCTGCCCATTAAATTTATAACAGCTATCTTTTTTCCATTTTTTGTATAAATGCCGTATCCTTTCCCTGGGGCTCCTTCAGGATAGTTAGCAGGTCTTAGTAATCTTTCTTCTTTGTCTATAAACTGAAAAACTTCTTTTTTATCAAAAATATGGTTTCCTGAAGTTATAACATCAATTCCAAGCTTTATAAGTTCATCATAAACTTTTTTTGTAATTCCAAACCCACCTGCAGCATTTTCGCCATTTGCAATAATAAAATCAACTTTTTCTTTTTCTACAACTTCAGGGAGAAAATGCTTTAAAGCATTCCTCCCTGTTCTTCCTATCACATCACCTATACATAAAAACCTCATTTATACCTCATTAAAACTTTGTAAGTTCATTTACTACAGCTTCTCCATGAACTGTCTCATCTAATCCTGCAATTTCATCTTCCTTAGAAACTCTTAGTCCTACTAGTTTATCAACAAATTTGAAAATGATATATGTAATTATAATCGTATAAACAGCAACAATTATTAAGCCGATAATTTGAGCAAAAAACTGTTTTCCTCCTCCAAAAAATAAACCAGCTGCATCACCAATTTCAGGTTTTGCAAGTAATCCAAGTAAAAATGCTCCTGTTATTCCACCAACTCCGTGAACGCCAAAAACATCAAGAGAGTCGTCATATTTAAATTTATTTTTTATTTTTACAACTGCATAGAAACAAGCTAAACCTCCTGCTATCCCTATTAAAAAAGCTCCCCATATATCAACAAATCCAGCTGCAGGAGTAATTGTTGCTAAACCTGCAATAATTCCTGTAAATAACCCTAAAGATGTAGGTTTTTTAAACTTTTTCCATTCTAAAAACATCCATGTAAGACCACCTAAAATAGCTGCAATAGTTGAATTAAATGCTGCAATAACTGCCTGAGAGTTAATTCCTAAAGCTGAACCACCATTAAAACCAAACCATCCAAACCATAAAAGACCTGTTCCAATAGCAACTAAAGCAAGGTTTGAAGGAAGTATTATAGGTTCTTTTCTTTTTCCAAGAAGTATTGCTCCTACTAAAGCTCCTAATCCTGATGTTTCATGAACCACTAAACCACCTGCAAAATCTAATGTTCCCCAGTTAGATAGAAAACCTCCACCCCATATCCAGTGAGCTACAGGAAAATATACAAATGTTCCCCATAGAATAGCTACCCATATCCAAGCAGTAAACTTCATTCTTTCAATAAAAGCTCCAGCCATTAAAGCCACAGTTATAGCTGCAAAAGTCATCTGGAAAAATATAAAAAGATAATGATAAAGATTTGGAGAAGATGGGGCAGGATCACTAAAGTGTATTCCGTTTAAAAATAAATATTTAAATCCACCCCAAAAACCACCTTCTTCGCCAAAAGCCAGAGAATATCCATAAAAGATCCAGATTATACTAACAATACCAAAGGAAACAAAAACCATCATTATTGTGTTTAAAACATTCTTTGTCCTCGCTAGCCCTCCATAAAATACAGCTAGACCAGGTATTGCCATTAGAAGCACTAAAGCTGTGGAAACCAGTATCCACAGATTGTCTGTTAAGTTGATGCTGTTTTCCATGCTGGTATCCTCCTTTATATGTTGTTATTCAAAGTATTCTGCTCCTCCATACTTTGTTTCCCAGACAATAACTTTTTCAAGGGTAGGGTATTTTTCTTTAACTTTATGGTAAAGCCAGTGTGCAACATTTTCTGCACTTGGAGAAAAATCAAATACATCATTAAGACATGTATAATCTGGAAGAATCTCATCTAAAAATTTTTGTATCTCAATAAAATCAAATCCCATTCCTCCTTTATCTAGCTTATCTGCTCTTATAAACAGCTCTACTTCCCATGTGTGACCGTGTAAAGGTTCAGGCTTTCCGTGATAGTCTGTAAGAAAATGGGCTGCCTGAAACTCTCTTCTTACTCTTACAATGTATGGCATTTTTAAACCTCTTTAACTTTTTTAGTAACCACGTCTATTAAATCTTCAATATTTTCAAAAACTTCCTGTTCTCCTGTTTCCATATCTTTTAACTCTGGTTTTTCTGAAACAAAAACTACATATTTAGAACCAAGTTTGTTTGCTAGCTTCATCTTTGATTTCATACTACCTTCTTTTAGTAAAAGCTCTGTTTTAATCTCTTTTTTACGTAATTTGTCTGCTGTTTCAATAGCCTGTATGTTAAAGTCTGATGTGATAGGGATAACAGTGGTTAAAGGTTCTTCTTCAGGAAGATTTTCAACAAGAAGCATAAGTCTTTCAATCCCTGCAGCAAATCCAAGAGCTGGAGTTGGGGGACCTCCAAGTTGCTGTACTAGAGTGTCGTATCTCCCACCAGCTGCTACTGTTCCCTGTGCACCAATTTTATCTGTAATAAACTCAAAAACTGTATCAGTATAATAGTCAAGACCTCTAACAAGTCTTGGATTTTCAATAAATTCAATGTTCATACTTTTTAGATACTCTTTTAACTTCTCATATCTTTGAAGACTTTCCTCTGAAAGAAAATCAATTAAAGATGGAGCTTTCTTTGTTATCTGTTTGCAAGTCTCAACTTTGCAATCTAAAACCCTTAAAGGATTTCTCTCTATCCTTGATTTACAGTCTTCACAAAGTTCCTCTTCGTGTTTTTTTAAATATTCTTTTAATACTTCTATATATTTTTTTCTACTTTCAAAATCACCAAGAGTATTTATCTCAAGTCTAACTTGAATTCCAAGCTCATCAAGTATATCCTTAACCATTTTTATAAGCTCAGCATCTGCTAAAGGAGTATCCACTCCGAAAATCTCTGCCCCAATCTGATGAAACTGTCTGTATCTTCCAGCTTGAGGTCTTTCATATCTAAACATTGCCCCTTCGTAAAATAGCTTGTGGTATCCACCTTTTGCGTATAGTCTCTCTTCTATATAGGCTCTAACAGCTGAAGCGGTTCCTTCAGGCCTTAATGCTACTTTTCTACCTCCTTTATCTTCAAAAACGTACATCTCTTTTTGAACAATATCTGTTGCCTCTCCTACAGAACGAATAAAAAGAGAAACATCCTCAACATACGGAAGGATTATCTCCTGAAAGTTATATTTCTTAAAGATTTTTCTTGCTGTATCAGAAACAAATCTATATTTTTTTGCATTTTCTCCGTAAATATCCTGAAATCCTCTAACTTTCCTTATCTCAGACAATTTAAACCTCCTTGACACCAAGAATAAAATTCTCTTTAATTCATTATAAAATAAGAAAAAATGTAGAAAAGTATTTAATTGAATAGCATAACACTAACTCTAAGCATACAAATAAGCAAAAAATCAGCAGTTAATAAACTACAAAAAGCCTCCAAAACATTTCAGCACTTTAAAAACTTAGTCTACATAACAGCTTTAGAATATTTCAAACACACAAAAAGTATAAACCCCTTCCTATTTGTTAGCTT
>JALWKR010000158.1:0-1973 GCA_027081375.1 Persephonella sp. | reverse complement strand
GATTTATGGCAAACACAAATAGGCTCTGATACAGCAAAAATGCTTGTTAATGTATTGGTAAGGGAGTTTAAGTCTATAGTAGAAAAATGGAAAAAAGGAGAAAAAGCAAGTTTGCCACTGCCAAAAAAGCTATCAAAACTACATTACTACACAATGGAAACAAATCCAAATATGATTGTAGATAAAAGAAGTCTAAAAGGAAAGAGGAAATCAAATCACATAGTAGTTAGGATAGGAAAAGCCTTTGGAGCAATTAAAATAAAAATATCAGAAGGGATAAACACAAACCATCTAAAACTAATCTGGAGAGAGGAAGGATATATAGATGTATTGATAAACTATAAACAACCTTTAGAGAACAGGCAATTAAACAAGGACAAATTTATTTCCATAGACATAGGAATAAACAACTTTATATCAGCAATATCAAACAAAGAAAATGTAAGAAGTTTCATAGTAAATGAAAATCCACTAAAAGCATTTAACCAGTGGGTAAACAAACTATCAGCAAAACTGCAAAGTGAAGGAAAAGAAAGAGAACATAAAATACTTTGGAGATACAGAAACAAAAGAGTAAACCAATTTTTTGCAAGCATAACAAACTTACTTGTTTCGTTAGCTTTAAAAGAGAATATAGGAACAATAGTAATATCAAAAGGTTTAATGGAAGAATATCAAAGGAAATCAGAAAAAGGAAAGAGATTTAATCAAACATTTAGAGCTATTCCATTTGGCAAATTTATACAAATACTAAAATACAAATGCGATATAGCAGGAATAGACTTAAAAATAACAGAAGAAGAAAGCTATACATCAAAAACATCATCTATAACTGGGAATTTAGAGAAGAGAGAATTTAACGGAAAAAGGATAAAAAGAGGTCTTTTCAAAGACCATAAGACGGGTAAGGTTTACAATGCAGATTTAAACGGAGCATTAAATATAGCAATCAAAGGATTAGGAGAAAAAGTAAGAAAGCAGTTTTTAAAACTGCCCAACTGGTTAGATAAGTTATCAAGACCAATAAAACTCCATCTATTCAGCAAGTATTCGGCGAGTGTTTTAAAGGACATAGCCGATAGTAATTCCCTATCAAATGATAGGCGAAGGACACTCTCAGAAACATTTTGTTAGGTTTTATTATCTTTTATAGTGTTTCTGAGGTGTCCTCTTTCCAGCTTTCTTCACCTGTTTTAAAAACCTCTTTTTTCCATATAGGAGCTCTTGCCTTTGTTTCATCAACAATGTATCTGCATGCTTCAAATGCTTCCTGTCTGTGCCCAGCCCAGACAGCAACAAGGAAGGAAGGTACTAAAACAGGGACAACCCCTGTTCTGTGATGAACTACAGCATGTTTTATCCCAAATTTTTCCTTTGCTTCTTTTATAATCTCAGCTATAACCTTTTCAGCCATTGATACATAAGCTTCATAATGAAGCTCTTTAACATCTCCATCTTCTGGAGCTGACCTTGGAATACCTAAAAATATATCAACTGCTCCACATGTTTCATCTTTATAACTGTTTATAACTTCATCCATATTGAACCATTTTTCCCCTACATAAACTTGTGGAATACTCATCTAAACCTCCTGATAAAAAATCTATCTTTTATTTTAAAACAACATATTAGGGAGTTTCTTTAGTATTTGTTAAAATATTTCAAACAGTTTTTAAGGAGGAGTTTATGAAAAAAAGAGTTATTCTTGCTTACTCTGGAGGTCTTGATACTTCTGTAATTGTAAGATGGCTAACAGATAAAGGATTTGAAGTAATAACGTATACTGCGGATGTAGGACAGGGAGAGGAACTTGATGAGATACCTGAAAAAGCAAAAGCTTCAGGAGCTGTAGAAGCTATTGTTGATGATATAAAAGAGGAGTTTGCTAGGGAATACTGTATGCCTCTTATGAGAAGCGGAGCTTTATATGAGAACAGATATACGCTACTTTCAGCACTTTCTCGCCCTTTAAT
>JALWKR010000157.1 GCA_027081375.1 Persephonella sp. | reverse complement strand
TCTTGAGATACTGAAATCATTTGTAGTTGTGAAGATTCACCACCAACTCCAAGGGCAAGGATACCGTAAATCTGAACAAATATCATAGGGGTCAAAGAAGCAAAAGCAATAAGGCCAAATCCATCTATTACAGGATTTCTCCCTCTTATACTACTTGCAAGACCAATTCCAAGAGCTGTAACTAAAGGAACAGTGACTGTAGAAGTAGTTACTCCTCCAGAGTCATAGGCAATCCCTACTATCTCAGGAGGTGCAAAGAAGGTTATTAAAACAACAATGATATATCCAAGGATGATGTACCAGTGTATAGGATGTCCTAATATGATCCTAAAAACTCCTAATGCAATAGCAAATCCAACTGAAAGAGCCACAGTTAATCGAAGTAAAAAAGCATCTAATTTTCCGTTACTTATTGCAGCAGCTTTATCAGCTATAGCAATTAAAGCAGGTTCTGCTACTGTAGTAGAAAAACCTATTAAAAACGCAAACAGTAAAAGCCAAAAAAGAGAACCTTTTTTGGCAAATTCATGAGCTAATCCTTCACCAAGAGGAAAAATCCCTATTTCAAGGCCAAGAATGAAGATAGCAAGCCCAAATAAAACAATAGAAAGACCTATTACTAAGGAAATTGTATTATCAGGTATTTGTTGTATTACTGCAAGTTGAAAAAACGTTATTACTATAATAATAGGTAATAAATCTCTGAAAGATTCCTTTATAAGTTTTAAAAACAGTTTTATTTGTGAGTGTATCATGTTTACTTTTCTTTTCCCTTTTTTTATCAACTATAATACCAAAAGTTTAAGTTTAGCAAATATTTTTACATAGTGTAAATTTTTCTAACAAAAAAACGAAAAAATACTATGTGAAAGATATATATTTTTCTCTCAAATTAGGAAGAATAACTTAAAATGGCAAAAAATTTGTATCTTATAACTCCAAAAGTTTTCCAAAGTGCTATAATAAAACTTTGTTAATAAAAGTGAGGTGGTAGTATGTTAGGAAAATCAATGAAAAAAATTCTTTTATCATTTCTTGCTCTCACCTCCACTACTTTAGCAATCTCAGATGTTGATGTTTTAAATTACGAGAAAGAGAGATATGAAGCAGTAATGCTAGATGATGGTATTCCAACTCCTGAATTTCAGAAAGGGATAATTGATCTAGCAATAGGATTTCTAGGCATCAGATACAGATTTGGTGGAAGTTCTGTTAGAGGAATGGACTGCTCTGCTTTTGTTCAGAGAGTTTATGCTATGGCAGGAGTACCCTTACCTAGAACAGCAAGAGCACAGGCTCAATACGGAATAACAGTAAGCAGAGAGAACCTAAAACCAGGAGATCTTTTATTTTTCCAAACATATGCAAGATTTCCTTCTCATGTAGGGATATACATAGGAAATGGAAAAATGATACATGCGTCTTCAGCCAGTAGAAGGATAGTAATCTCAGATATAAATAAAGATTACTATTTAAGACATTTCCTTTTTGCAAAAAGAATATTCTTATATGATCCTAAAATAGTGAAAGAAAAAGAACAGGTAAACATAGATGAGTAAAACAAGAAGTACAACAATCCTAGTTGTAAGGAGAGATGGAAAAACAGTAATAGCTGGGGATGGACAGGTTACATTAGGTTCTTCTGTTGTAAAAGCTACAGCTAAAAAAATAAGAACTCTCTTAGATGGAAAAGTTGTTGTAGGTTTTGCTGGTAGTGCAGCAGACGGACTAGCTTTAATGGAAAGATTAGAAGAAAAGCTTAATAAATACAGAGGTAATCTTTTAAAAGCAGCTGTAGAACTAGCTAAAGAATGGAGAACAGACAAGTTCCTTAGAAGACTTGAAGCTGTTTTGGTAGCTGCTGACAAAGAAAAGATGTTCTTAATCTCTGGAAATGGTGATGTAATTGAACCTGACGAACCTGTTCTTGCTATAGGGTCAGGAGGAGATTTTGCCCGTTCTGCAGCCCTTGCCTTATACAGAAATACAAATCTTTCAGCAAGAGAAATAGTTCAAGAATCTATGAAAATAGCTGGAGAAATCTGTATCTACACAAATGAAAATGTTTCTATAGAAGAGATTTCTTAAAAGCTTTCATATAAAAACGGGGAAACATTCTTTTTAAAATTAAGAAGAATAAGGATTAAAAAGAAAAATATACTATTAAAAGCCAACAGTACCTTCTCATTTTCTAATTTAGAAAATTGAGCTTTAATCTTTGTATCTAAAAATGATATAGAAAATCCAATAAATAAAGCCAGAAATACTTCAGGTTTAAAGTAAAGATATTCAAAAATACCAAAGATATTAAAATCTTTAAAAAGATTTGAAAAAAATACAGAAAGTTTATCAAGTTCTATAATAGCAAAAAACATCCATAAAAAAGATACAGCATTGAAAGTAACAAACCAGCTAAAAATTGCCTGAACTTTATTTTTTAATTCACCAATAAAGCTACTTAATATTACTCCTATACCATGCAAAAATCCCCATATAACATAGTTAAAATAGTTACCATGCCATATACCACTTAAAGTAAAAGCTACAAGTATATTCAGATAAGTTCTAAACTTTCCTTTTCTATTTCCACCTAAAAGGTCTATATATATGTAGTCTTTTATCCACTGATACAGGGTAATATGCCATCTTCTCCAGAATTCCTTTAAATTTTTTGACAAATAGGGAGTATTAAAGTTTTCAGGTAGTTTTATTCCAAGGAGTAGAGAAGTTCCTCTTGCAATATCTGTGTATCCTGAAAAATCAAGGAAAATGAATATAGAATACATATAAATACTTAAAAAAAGCCTATCTCCTGAGAAAGCTTCAGGAGTTGATAAAACAGGACTTGTTGTACTGTACACAAAATCAGCAATCCATTTTTTTACCACTCCAAAACTTATCAGAAACAAGCCATAATTCAAGTCCATATAAGATTTAGAAGAATAGTTGGTATATAGTTCTTGAACAAACTCTTTAAATCTTACTAAAGGTCCTGCTAAGACCTTAGGAAAATAAAAAAGATATATAAAAACATCTAAAGGAGTAAAATATTTAAATCTTTCTTTGTAAAAATCAACAAGTAAAGATATGGAATTAAAAACAAAATAAGATAGCCCAATTATATTTAGAAAAACTAGAGTTTTTGTATCTATACCCAAAATCTTTATGTAATCCTTAATAAAAATTAAAGGTATCAGGTTTAGTATAATTCCTATAATTAAAAAAACTTTTGCAAGAGGGTAATCAAAAAAAGTTAGATTAAATTTTTTAGAAATATAAATCTTCTGAAGTACAACAACATTCATTAAAGCAAGTAAAACAAGAACAAGAAATGCTTCTAGATGATTTATCTCTAAAAGAAAATAGTACAATAAACTGCTTACCAAAAGAAAAGTTCTGTAATAAAGATTTCCTTTTTTTGAAAAAATAAGGGAACCAATGTATATAAAAGGAAATATCAAAAAAAATAAAAAGTATCCTATCTTAATATGAGTAAAACAGCTACCAATTACTTCTTGCAACTTAAAATACTATCTACTCCAATTTTATTTAAAATAATATTCCAAAGTTTCACATAACCATGTTTTTTCATATTCAAGTGAACTTTATCTTTAGACAAAGGAATAATCTTTGTATAATCCTCTATAGCTATTGTATTATCACTACCCACAAAATATTCAACATATCTTCTTAAATACTTTGATTTTACAGCAGGAACAATCCAGTATAGCTTACTATTAGGACTTAAGGAATGAACTTTTAAATAAAATTTACCAACATGATAATACAGGTTTAATTTATCAGTATTCCACTGATTTGCACCTAAAGATACAATTATTACATCATATTTATTTTTTCTTAAATTGTTTAAAAATGTTTTATCCTTTAACCAGTGAAACGTTGCAGTAGAACGCTTTACTAAGAATTTAACATTTATACAGTTTAGTTTTTTCCTAAAATACTTTTTAAAGGCTAAAAAAAGTCCCTCTCCT
>JALWKR010000156.1 GCA_027081375.1 Persephonella sp. | reverse complement strand
GCAATAAAACTTTTAATTGCTCCACCGTATCTTATAATCTTTAAAAGTCTTAAAACTCTAATTATACGAAAAGCTCTTAGGGGTCTTATAACAGGTAATATAGATAGCAGGTCTATTATTGCATAGGGAGTTTTCATCCATTGTAATTTTGGTTTTAGGGCATCCCAAAGAGCATACATATACTTTTTGTTTCCTTTTGATTCATGAATTAAAAGAGCATCTTTAAAGTCATCTGTAAAGTTTGAAACAACCCACCATCTTGTAATATATTCAACAACAAAAAACCACAGAGCAATTTCTTCATAGTCAGCTAAAAAAGAATCCAAATCAGGAGGAATATCTCCTTCTAAAGGAGTATATTCAAGGACAACACCAATGGAAGAGGTTAAAACTATAAAAAGAGCAACTATGTTGTAAACCTGATTATAAGGACTGTTCTCATTCTCAAGAATGTTATAAAGCCATAATTTTATTATTTTTAGTCTACTTTTTATTTTTTTAGGAAAGGGATTTTTTTTATGATGAAAAATGTCCAAAATTTAATCCTTATTATACATAGTTAATGTTATCTTTATTTAACAAAAGCATAAAAAGCCTGTCAACTCCTAAAGAAGCACCACTACATTCTGGAAGATTTTTTAAACTTTCTAAAAATTCCATATCTAAAGGAAATCTTTTCCCTGTTTGTTTTTCCTTCTTTTTTATATCTTCTAAAAATCTTTTTTCTATCTCTTTTGGATTATTTTCTTCAAAATAACCGTTTACTAGCTCAATTCCATCTATATAAGCTTCAAACCTTTGTCCTTTTCCATTAATAACTTTTGCCAAAGCTGAAAACTCAGGAGGATAGTTGTATATAAAGGTAGGTTTTTCTTTCCCTAAGTTTGGTTCAACTAGATGAGAATAAACAAGGTGAAAAACTGTTTCATAGTCTAAATCTTTCCCTACATAGTTAATTTTTTCTTCAGCTACTTTTAAAAGATTTTCATAATCATCTGAATAAACCCCTGCAAACTTATAAAATGCCTCATCAACAGTAATTTTATCCCAATTAGAAACGTCAAATGTTTTTCCTAAATACTCAAAGGTTGTTTTTCTATATATAGAAATTGCTGTTTCTATAAAGATATTTTTTGTGTCTTCCATAAGGTCATCAAGAGAATATCCTATTCTGTACCACTCAAGCATAGTAAACTCTATTTTATGCTTTTTAGAACCTTCAAAATTTCTAAAAACCTTTGTTATCTGATAAATATCTTTTTTTTCTTTGGAAAGAATTTTTTTCATCTCTAGCTCAGGGGAAGTATGAAGATATCCGACTTTACTTTCTTCTCTCTCATTGAAATATTCCACTTCAACAGGATAAACATTACTATCAAGATTTGGAAAAGGTCTTAAAATATCTGTTAAAACCTCTATAGCTTCTGTTTTCTCAAAGTAATCTCTTATAGCTTTTAGTATTTTATGTTTTTTTAGATACAAACTCATTTTATAAACTCAAATGTTGGAATTTCTTTTATAAAACCTTCTTTTTTCAGGTAGCTTGAGAACAGCTCTAGACTATTTATATGTTCTTGAGTTAGACAGTAATCTAGATTTTTTAAATATTTGTAAGCATAGGCTTTATCAATGTTTATGTTTGCCTTGTCTAAGAAATATTCAATATTTAAAAAAAATTTTTCCTTTGATTTTTTTAAAGAGTCATAAAAAGTAAAAACATTTTCTTTTTCTTCTTCAAAAAAATCTTTTCTAACACACCATAAAGCAAAAACAAAAGGGTAGTTTGTTTCTCTGTACCAGATTGCAGAAAGGTCATATACGTACTTAAACATGTTTTTATACTTTATTGCATTATCTCCTATAAGAAGAACTGTTTTATTTTCTATATCTGTGTAATCTTCTAGATTTTCATATTGAATATCTTTTTTTAGAAAATATTTGAAAATAATCTTGGTTAAAAGTCTTGATGTCTTTGATGCTTTTGTGAGAAAAATTTTATCTACATTTTCTAAAGGTTTATTTGAAAATATACACACAGACTCTACCTTGTTTAAAGCACTTATAGAAAGCTCAGGAAAAATTAGATAATCCTTAAAGTTTTGCAGATACTCTGCAGAAGATATAAACCCTATATCAATCTCCTTCTTCTTTAGTTTTTCGTTTATTTGAGAAGGAACTCCTTTTACTAACTCAATTTCTAAATTAGGCTTAACACCTGTTAACGTTATATCAAAAGGCAACGTATTAAGATAATCAATCCAGCCTATTTTCATTTTAAATCCATTATTTAGAATGTTCCTTTTTTTCAAGATATATCTCTAATAAAACTTTCAACCTGTGAGCAATGGAGCTGATAATAAAGCCTGCTATAAGACTTATTACTATAACTGAAATAGAGTATAGACTTGGATGATTAAAGGCAAATTGGGAAATTATATTATCCACTTCAGATATAGGAGGTTTAGGTTCTGGCTTTTCAAAAAATAGCTGATAGAAACTCATTACTGCTACTATAGAAACTAAAGATGCCATTATTATTTTTATATAATCTTTTTTAATTCTATGCCCTACAGCAGCACCAAAAACTGCTCCAAAAGAAGAACCAGCCATAAGAATGAGTGCTAGAATAATATCTACACCGTGGTTTACTGTTCCGTGAAAGTATGTAAGAAAAGATGTAACAAATATCATCTGAAATAAACTCATCCCAACTGCTTTTTGGACAGGGAAACCTGCAAGATACATTAAAGCAGGTATGATAACAAAACCACCACCAACACCCATCACAGCAGCGAGAAAACCTGCAAAAGCTCCAATACCAGCAGGAACTAAAACAGAAATTTCAGAAAATTGAAACTGCTTTTTAAAAGGTAAACCATCTATAAAATTTTTTAATTTGCTCTCTTTGTTTTCTTTTTCCTTTTTTTTCAAAACATCTATAAACATAGTAATTCCAGTGAAACCAAGATAAAAAGTATATAAAGATAAAACAAAGCTTCTAAAATGCCCTGCATCTTCAAGAAATTTTGCAAGAATAACTCCAAAACCTCCCCCTATAAATCCTGAAAAGACCATAATCCAACCCATTTTTAGATCAATGTTTTTTAATTTTAAGTGAGATAAAAATCCTGATACAGTAGCTCCAACCATTTGAGCAACAGAAGTTCCAACAGTTACTATAGGGGGAACTCCTAGCTTTATTAATGCAGGGTTAAGGATTATTCCACCTCCAATTCCAAGTAAACCAGATAAAAATCCAACAACAAGGCCCAGAAGAATAATTGCTAATATGTTAACTTCAACATTTGCTACAGGAAGATATATTTCCAAGCTGTGAACCTCCGAAGAAGATAGTATCAACTAACTATTGTGAACTACTACCGATTAAAATCGGTAGCTTCTCAGGGAGATTGCTACTTTGATGTAGCCTTATCCCTGACAGGTGGTCACCACACCTTGCTACCCCTATCTGTCCATATACTCGGACAGACTTGAGGCTACTTTTTAATTTACCAAATACCCTTATTCTGATTGTTTGTTTTAATCCTGTAATGCAATCGTAAAAACTCTTTTTAAACTTTTTAAGTATGTTTCTTGCTCCGTTTACATCTGCATTTACTAATCCTAATATGCTTTTAAATAGTCCCCTGTGTTTCCTTGCTTCAGGTGTGTAATTTTCTTTGCTGACAGCTACATTTTTTAAGCTGTCCACACCTGAAGTGAAACTTTCGTCTACTAAGACTACTTTTATTCCGTATTCCTCTGCTTTATATTCTATCTGCTTTGATACTCTACCGTGTGGTAGTAAACTTAACATTTGGTCTATTATGCTTGATAGTTTGCTTTCTTTGTTTTTGCTCTCTTGGAGTTTGCCTATTACAATTGTTGAAACGTTGTATCTTTTCGTAAGCTCTACTATTAGATTTGATGCTTTATGGCTAAAGTCTCTTATCAGGTTATTTATTCTTTTTTGTATCCTGTGTAATATCTTATCTACTCTGTTTGTAGAAAGTCC
>JALWKR010000155.1 GCA_027081375.1 Persephonella sp. | reverse complement strand
AAATCAGCTTCTAACTGCCCTTTTGGTCCTTTTACTATTACATGATTATTTTCTTCTACTTTTACCTCTACTCCTTGAGGTATATCTATAGGTTTCCTTCCTATCCTTGACATTTATTTTTGCCTCCTTGGATTAATTACCAGATATAACAAAGAACTTCTCCACCAACTTTTTGCTGTCTAGCCTCAGCATCAGTAAGAAGACCTTTATTTGTTGAGAGGATTGCAATACCTAAACCTTTTCTTACATAAGGGATATCCTTTACACCTACGTATTTTCTTAAACCTGGTTTAGAGACCCTTCTTAAACCTTGAATTACAGGTCTCATATTTCTGTTATCTAGATATTTAAGCTTTATTATTAATGTTCCTTGATTTCCTTTTTTATTTTCTTCAGAAACAGTGTAATCTTCTATGTAACCTTCTCTTTTTAAAATTTCAGCAATTTTTTCTTTCATTTTTGAGTGAGGGATATATACTTCACTTTTTCTAGCTTTCATTGCGTTGTTTATTCTCGCTAGCATATCTGCGATTGGGTCTACTATCATCTTTCTGCCTCCTTACCAGCTGGCTTTTTTGATTCCAGGGATTTCACCTCTTGAAGCTCTTTCCCTGAAGCATATTCTACACATATCAAACTGTCTTATATAACCTCTAGGTCTTCCACATATAGGACATCTAGAATGCTTTCTTGTTTTGTATTTAGGCTCTTTTAAAAATGATTTAGCCCAAAGTGCTTTACGTGCCATCTATTAAATCCTCCTTATTGAGCTCTTATAGGTAATCCAAGTAATGCTAGAAGCCATCTTGCTTCTTCATCTGTTTCAGCAGATGTTTCTATGATAATATCCATACCTCTAATTCTATCTACTTTGTCGTAGTCAATTTCAGGGAAAATAATTTGTTCTGATAATCCAAAAGCATAGTTTCCTCTTCCATCAAAAGATCTTGGGTTAAGACCTCTAAAGTCTCTAACCCTTGGAAGAGCTACAGAGATTAATTTGTCAAGAAAATCCCACATTCTTTCTTTTCTAAGAGTTACTCTTGCACCAACAGGAAGACCTCTTCTTAATTTAAATCCTGCTTCTGATTTTTTAGCTCTTCTTATTTCAGGTCTTTGACCTGTTATAGCCATTAAATCTTCAACAGCTTTATCTAACTGTTTTATATCTTGAACAGCTTCACCAACACCCATGTTTACTACAATTTTTTTAATTCTAGGGATCTGCATAGGAGATTTATAACCAAATCTTTCCATTAATTTTGGTGCAACTTCTTTTTCGTACTTTTCTCTTAATCTTGGTTTATATTTTTCAGCAACAGCCATTATCTTTTACCTCTTACTTTTTTTCTTTTTCCCAGATGATATCAATAGTTTCACCAGTTTTTTTATTGAATCTTTCTTTTATGATTTTATTTCCTTCCTCTTTATATCTAAAACCTATTTTCACTCTGGAACCTGTTTTTTCATCGTAATATGCAACATTTGATATATGAATAGGTCTTTCTATTTCAAAAATTCCACCTTCTCTAACACCTTCAATATGCTTTACATGTTTCTTTCCTATATTTATTCCTTCAACAATAACTCTAACATTGTTAGGATCCTTTTTATCTCTTAAAATCTGCTTTATTTTTCCTGTTTTACCTTTTTCTTTACCGGCGATAACAATAACTGTATCACCTTTCTTTAATCTAGTTTTTACTATCATCTTTTATATTACCTCCGGAGCGAGAGAAACTATTCTGTAGAAACCTTTAGCCCTTATTTCTCTTGCAACAGGGCCTAAAATACGAGTTCCAATAGGTTCAAGGTTGTTGTTAAGAAGAACTACTGCATTATCATCAAACTTTATATAGCTTCCATCTTCTCTAGCCACTTCCTTAGCTGTTCTAACAACAACAGCTTTATAAACTTTCCCTTTCTTTGCTGTTCCGTTTGGAAGAGCATCCTTAACAGTAACAGTTATAACATCTCCTAAAGTAGCAAAATCTGTTTGCTTACCAAAGTTCACCTTTTTAGGAATTCCGATACACTGAACTTTTTTCGCACCTGAGTTATCAGCTGTATTTAAATAAGTACCTCTACGTATCATTTCTTCTACCTCTTTTTAATTAGATAGGTTATCTTAAAAGTCAAGACAAAATAGTATTATATAATAATAACCTTACTTTATCAAGCACTTACTTTTGAGGTAAAACCTCAACAACAACCCATCTTTTAAGTTTAGAAATTGGTCTACTTTCTCTTATTCTTACAATATCTCCAACTTGACATCTGTTATCTTCATCATGAGCATAGAACTTTGTTGTTTTCTTAATTCTTTTCCCATAGAGAGGATGCGGGAACTGTCTTTCAACAGCAACAACAACTGTTTTATCCATTTTATTAGAAACTACTTTTCCTACAAACTCTTTTCTTCCAGATTTAACCGCCATTATTTACCTCCTGCTTGAGAAAGCTCTCTTTCTCTGAGAATTGTAAGTATTCTTGCTATTGTTCTTTTAGTGGCTTTTATTTCTGATGGTTTTTCTAAACCACCAATAGCATTTTGAAATCTTAAATTCATCAGTTTTTTCTTTAATTCAACAAGTTTTTCTTTAAGTTCATCATCAGTTAACTTTCTAAGTTCTTCTGCTTTCATCCTTTACACCTCTTCTCTTGCTTTTACTACTCTAGTTTTTATAGGAAGTTTATAACTTGCTTTTCTAAATGCTTCCTCAGCAACTTCCTGAGGTACTCCAGAAATTTCAAAAAGTATATGTCCAGGTTTAACAACAGCTACAAAATGGTCAAGATCCCCTTTACCTTTACCCATTCTTGTTTCAGCTGGTTTTCTGGTAACAGGTTTGTGAGGGAACACTCTTATCCAAACCTTAGCTCCTTTTTTAGCCTCCCTAACAATAGCAATACGGGCAGCTTCAATCTGTCTAGAAGTCATCCAGCAAGGTTCAAGAGCCTGAAGACCAAACTCACCAAAGGCCACGTAGTTTCTTCTGCTGGCCTTTCCTTTCATTCTACCTCTATGCTGTTTTCTCCACTTTAGCTTTTTTGGTTGTAAAAGAGACATCTATATATCCTCCTGATTATTTTTTTAAACTGTGTGAAGTTCTTCCTCTATTTTCTTGAGAACTTCATCTTTCTGTTCAGCTAATTTATCCCCTTTATATATCCAGACTTTAACTCCTAATATTCCATACTTTGTAGAAGCTCTAGCAGTTCCATAATCAATATCAGCTCTTATTGTTTGAAGAGGCATTCTTCCTGCCATAAACCACTCTTTTCTAGCAAGATCCACACCACCAATACGACCACCAACTTGAACCTTTATACCTTTAGCACCAGCTTTCATAGCATTGTCTATTGCTCTTTTCATGGCTCTTCTGTGAGAAACCCTTCTTTCAAGTTGAAGAGCAATATCTTCAGCAACAAGTTTTGCATTCAGTTCTGGTCTTTTAACTTCATCTACGTTAACAGTTACTTCTTCAGCGTTTGTTATTGCCTGAAGAACTTTGTTTAGTTCTTCAACTTCAGCTCCTTTTCTACCAATAACAATACCTGGTTTAGAAGCTACTATTTTTACTCTTAATTTAGATCCTAATCTTTCAATGATAACGTCTGCAATACCTGCCTGCTTGTACTTTTGCTCTATGAAATTTCTTATTTTTATGTCTTCATGTAACAACTTTCCGTATCTTTGTTTATCTGCATACCATTTTGATTTCCAGTCTTTAGTTACTCCAAGTCTAAATCCTATTGGATTTACCTTCTGTCCCACGGTTTATCCTCCTTTTACTGCCTTTCAGCTAATGTTATATAAATGTGAGAAAATCTTCTTCTTATCATTGTTGCCCTTCCATATGCTCTAGGCATATATCTTTTGAGCATTGGACCATCTTCAGCTCTAATATCTTTTATATAAAGGTTGTCAATATCCATATCTTTCATCTCAGCATTTGCAATAGCACTTTTTAAGAGCTTTTCTACAACTCTTGCAGCTCTTTTATTTAGCTCCTGGAG
>JALWKR010000154.1 GCA_027081375.1 Persephonella sp. | reverse complement strand
ATTATATATAAACCAGATCCTGGAACTTTAAAATACATGGATTATTTCGTTCTTTCCTTAAGTAATGCTTACTTTTCCAACAAAATTGCAAAGTGCTGGTTTGTATTTTATGAGAATAATGGATTAGATACAGACGATGACGGAATAGGAGACACTAGCTATGATCTAACAAATGATGGAGACACAAATGACAGTGTTGTTGTAGCGGAAACAGTAAAAATAGAGAAAAATACTGCTTTATTTCGGGTAATGGATTATAAACCTCCTAGATACAAAAGATTTAATCCTAAAAGTTTACTATATCTTGCCTGTGCTGAACACGGAGAACCATTTGTTGTAGATGAAAATAGAGATTTTTCTGGACCTCCTGCAGAATTTAATGAAATGTATAACGCTGTAATAAAGTTTAAAAAACCAAGTGGAACTCCCATTATAATAAGAGACAGGTATAAAAGCTCTATATGTGTCGAAGTTTTAGATGCATTTACGTGTTGTCCATATAGGTCTATAACCCAACTTAGAACAAAAGAGAAGACTTGTTTTATAAATTTTAAAAATCAGTTTTCTATAGATATGACCCCTGCTGTTTCTTACATAAATACTTATCCAGATTTGAACTCAACCAACTGTAGCAATTCAAAAAGTGGACTTATTAAATGTTACTTAAGAGGAACTGAAGTTTCCCATAGATTTGTACCAACAGGAAGCAGTATTTTAGATAGTGATACATGTACAGAAGAACACGCATCAAGTGGATGGATAACTATCAACAACAACCCTGATAACGATATAGATGATCCTGTTCATCTATCTCCTACAGGATGGAAAGGTAAAATCTCTGTTGAAATGTATGATATGAACAGAAAATATAGATGTGATAACTCTCCACAAGGTTATAAAGGTTTAGACTTTAATAGAATGTTTATAGATAATAACGGAGTAAGAAACAGTAACGCATCAGGAGATCCAACTTATGATAGAGGTTTAAATGATATTCCTATAAATTCTGGGATAAGCTGCACTGCTGAGGCTTTTGTTTATGAAATAGGTACTCCTTCTGAAGATACTGTAATTGCTCCTCTTGTTACAGGATGGGAAGATGATATCTATATTGGTGTAAGATCAGATGAATATCTTAAAATGGTTAGATGGGGTCTAAAATACACTTTTTCAATTTTAGATAATGATAATAATGAAGTATATAAATATGTTCTAACTGAAAGTGATGAATCTATTTTAAGAAAAGTAGACAAACTATCTTGCTGTTATGATAATGATTTTGCAGGATACTTCTTACTCTGGAAACCTAATGGGGATGAAGCATATATCCCTTATATGCTAAATAGTAATATGTTCAGGGTAGTCATATCCAATAATTCTTGCTGGAATGCTGAAGTATATGCAAGAGTCTGGGATTCAAAAGGTAGAGTTGTTGATAATGTGTATCTTGGCACAGTAGGAAAAAACTCTGTAAAAATACTAACTGGAGACTATATTTTTAAACGAGCAAAACAGTTTAATCCATTCCTTGGAAAAAAAACTTCTCCTTTATACTCTGTTATCTTAACTGTAGGTGCACCTAAAAGGGATGTTGAATTTGCTGCTTACGATAATAGAAGTGGAAAAGCTAAAATGATCCCTGTATATGACCTTAATTCTCATGAGTGGACTTACAAAAATGTAGATTTTGATACAGATGGGTTTGAGCAGTAAGGGGCTCTCTTTTGCCCCTTTTAAGCTATATTAACTAGATCAAGTTTATGGGCATATTTTTCAAACATAATTTCCTTTAATTCAGGATACTGTTTTAAATCTGGATCTTTTTCTATAAGGTTTTCTGCTTCCTTCTTTGCATATTCAAGTATTAATCTATCTTTAGGTCTCTCAAGATCAGCTATTTTAAATCCAAAATGACCAGATTGGGCTGTACCTATAATATCTCCTCCACCTCTTATCTTTAGGTCTTCCTCTGCTATCTTAAACCCATCATTTGTTTTAACAAGTATTTTTAACCTTTCTATTGTCTGCAGTCTTCTTTTTTCTGCTTCATTATCTTCCTGTTTTTTCTTTAATTTTGAAGGAATAACAAGAAAACAAAATCCTTCGTACTGACCCCTTCCTACTCTACCTCTAAGCTGATGTATTTGAGAAAGTCCAAAGCGGTGAGCCTCTTCTATTACCATCACAGAAGCATTTGGAACATCAACCCCAACTTCTATAACTGTTGTAGAAACAAGAATATGATACTTTCCTTCTTTGAAATCATTCATAATCTTATCTTTTTCTTCCTGAGGCATCTTCCCATGTAAAAGAACAACCTTCTTATCAGGAAAAGCTTCCTGCCACTGCTTAAACCCTTCTTCAGCAGATTTTAAATCTATCTTTTCAGACTCTTCTATTAAAGGATATACAACAAAAGCCTGTCTTCCTTTTTCAAGCTCTTCTTTTATTTTTCTATACATACCTTCTCTCTCATCATCGTAAAGAAGAACAGTTTTAACAGGTTTTCGACCAGCTGGAAGCTCATTTATTATAGAAACATCAAGATCTCCAAATAAAGCTAAAGTTAAAGTTCTAGGAATTGGTGTAGCTGTCATAACAAGAACATGGGGAACCTTTTTTGATTTTTCTATTAAAGCTTTTCTTTGAACCACTCCAAATCTATGTTGTTCATCCACTATAACTAAGGCTAGGTCTTTAAACCTTAACTCATCCTGTATTAAAGCATGGGTTCCAACTACAACATCAGCTTCTCCATTTTCTATTTTTTTATAAACCTCTTTTTTCTCTTTAGAAGATAAACTCCCAGTTAAAAGAACAACGTTTATCCCTTTTTTCTCTAATATACTCTTAAAGTTTTTGTAATGCTGCTGGGCAAGAATTTCTGTTGGAGCCATTACTGCTGTCTGTTTTTTATTTAAAGCAGCAGCATAGGAGGCAGCTATAGCAACCATTGTTTTACCACTGCCAACGTCTCCCTGTACCATTCTGTTCATAGGAACAGGTTTTGATATATCTTCAAGAATATCTTTTATTGCTCTTTTTTGAGCGTTTGTTAGCGAAAAAGGAAGCTCTTTTTCAAAGTTTTCAATAAAATCATCTGGAACTTTTATCTCCTCAGCAGGATTTTGTTTGATTTTTTTCTTTCTAAAAGCCTGTGCAAGTTCTAATATAAAAAGCTCGTCAAAAATAAGCCTTAGCTGATATCTAGCTTCAAAGTCATTTAGGATGTCTATGTTTTCATTATTTGGGGGAAAATGGAAATTTTTTAACGCCTGATGTAAAGGTGGAAGTTTATATTTCTCAAGTAGATACTCAGGAATATAATCAGGATAATAAGGAAGGTACTTTTCTAAAATCTTAAAAATACCTCTTCTTAGGTGGTTTATTGTCTGAGAGGTTGTTTTTACAGAAGTATCTCCTCTAAGGGAATAAACTGGAAGTATCCTGTCATGAATAGTTTTGTCAAAATCTGTAAATAATTCTGGCTGAATTATTGATTTTTCTTTTCCATAAACATTAACTTTTCCATATATAAGGACTTTTTTTCCTTTCCTAAAAAAAGTAAATAAAAAAGGTTTATCATGGACAAAAAAAGCGTTTATAAACTGGTTTCCCTGTTTTAATACAACCTGTGTTTTTAGCTTTCCTCTATTTATCTTTTTTATCTCAACTACTTCAACTTCAAATAAACCATATTCACCATCTTTTACTTTTGCTAGCTTCTTTAATCTCTTATCTTCATATTTCTTTGGAGGAAAGAAAAAGGCTTCTTCAACATTTTGAATACCAACTTTTTTAAAAGCTCTTTTTTCTACAGGCTTTAAAAGTTTTAACTCTTTTATAGTTAAGCTTTTAAAATAACTTCTTGGAAGTTTTTTTAAAACTTTATCTTTTTTTTCTGATTTCTCTACCTTTTTTTCTTTCTTTTTCAATATCTCATCAACAGCTTTATAAAGGTACTCAATAAATGCCCTTTTTTTCTCAGGGGACAGGTCATCTATATACTCTATATCTTCAAG
>JALWKR010000153.1 GCA_027081375.1 Persephonella sp. | reverse complement strand
AAATGATGAAACTGTATGCAGAACACGGTGCAAATCCAATGAGTGGTTGTCTTCCAATTATTGTTCAAATTCCAATATTTATAGCTTTATATAATGTCCTTATGGTAACAGTAGAACTAAAAAATGTACCATTTTTATGGGTTCCAGATTTAGCAGATAAAGATCCTTACTATATTCTCCCTATACTTATGGGACTTTCAATGATTGCTCAGCAGTGGATAACTCCTTCATCAGATAAAAATCAAAAAATGATTATGTATATCATGGCAGCTGTATTTACATTTATGTTTATGAACTTTCCAGCAGGACTTGTTTTATACTGGCTTACGAATAATATATTAGGCATATTCCAAAGTTTCATTATAAATAAACAACTTGGAAGATACGAAAAAAAGAATGGATAAAGACACAATAGTAGCTAATGCAACACCGCTTATCCCTTCAGCTGTAGGAATAGTCAGGATAAGCGGTGATAAATCTTTAGATATTGGTAAAAAACTTTTTTCTTTACCTGAGAAAGTAGAAGAGAGAAAAGTTTATTTTGGAAAGATAAAAGATAGACACGGTGAAGTTATAGATGAAGGTCTTATAGTGTATTTTAAAGCTCCTAGAAGTTTTACAGGAGAAGACGTTGTTGAGATATATCCCCACGGCAGCATTCCAGTTATAAAAAAAATTATAGAGGAAGCTATCTTTTATGGAGCTCGTTTTGCAGAACCTGGGGAATTTACAAAGAGAGCATTTTTAAATGGAAAAATAGATTTAACGCAGGCTGAAGCTATTGCAGAACTTATAGAAGCAAAAACAGAAGCAGCATCAAAAGCAGCAGTTTCTCTGTTAGAAGGTAAACTATCAAAAAAGATAAATGAATTAAAAGAACTCCTTCTAGATCTTGTATCCTTAATAGAAGCTGAAATAAATTTTCCTGAAGATGTAGAAGAAATACCTGATGATGAAATAAAAAATAAACTAGAAACTGTTTTAAATCAGTTAAAAGAGCTTTTAAAAACATACAAAAAAGGTGAATTTTTAAGAGAAGGTATTAAACTTGCCATAGTAGGAAGACCAAATGTTGGCAAATCCTCTCTTTTCAATGCATTAATAGGATATGAAAGAGCTATAGTATCAGAGTATAAAGGAACAACAAGGGACTTTATAGAGGAAAGTTTAAATATAAAAGGAATACCTGTTAAACTTCTAGATACAGCAGGGATAAGAGAAACAGAAGATAAAATTGAAAAAATTGGTATTCAAAAAGCTTTAGAGAAAGTAGAAGAGGCTGATATTGTTTTGTTTGTTTTTGATGCTTCTGAAGGAATAACAGAAGAAGATTTAAAAATCTATGAAAGAATAAAAGAGAAAAATCCTATAATTGTTGCCAACAAAAGTGATTTAGTACTTGATAAAAAAGAAAAAAAGTATTATTTTAAGGATATACTATTTGTTAGCAGTAAAACTCAAGAAAATATTGATCTCTTAGAAGAAACTATCTTTCAAAAATTAGGTCTTTTAGAAAATAAGGATGAAGATATTTTTATTAATTTTAGACAGTATACAAAAATAAAGCAGGCTGTAGAGATTTTAGAAAATACTCTGAAAGATATTGATTTTTATCTTAACCAAAAGGAAATCCTTATGCTTGAGATACAGGAAGCAGAAAAACATTTAGAAGAGATCACAGGAGAAATCACAACAGAAGATATCCTTGGAAATATCTTTAGTAAGTTTTGTATTGGAAAATAAAACCAGCGGAGGAGGATTTAAATCGCTATGCAATTGGCAGAAATTACACTAGATCAACTTAAAGAAATGACTTTATCCCAGCTTCAAAAATTAGGGAAAGAAATAGGTCTTACAAGAACAACAGGACTTAAAAAACAGGAATTAATAACAAAAATCCTTGAAAAAAAAGCTAAAGAAGAAGGTCATGATTTTATAAAAGGAGTTCTTGAAGTCCTACCTGAAGGTTATGGATTTATACGTTCAATAGAGAATAACTACGCCCCTCATTCAACTGATATATATGTTTCTCCATCTCAAATAAAGAAATTTGGACTTAGAACAGGAGATTACATAATAGGGATTGCAAGACCTCCAAAAGACAATGAAAAGTATAGAGCTTTAATTAAGATTGAAGCAGTAAATACTGTTGAACCTGAAAAAATAAAAGGTAGACCCATATTTGACAGATTGGTACCTTTCCATCCCACTGAAAGATTTAATTTAGAATATGACCCATCTGATTTATCAACGAGAGTTGTAAGTCTTGTATCTCCTATAGGTAAGGGTCAAAGGGGATTAATTGTTGCTCCTCCAAAAGCAGGAAAAACAGTTCTTATACAGAGATTAGCTAAAGCATTAATAAAAAATCATCCTGAAACTCATTTAATTATTTTGCTTATAGATGAAAGACCTGAAGAAGTTACTGAGATGAGAAGAATAGTTGGAGAAGGAGCAGAAGTTGTAGCTTCAACCTTTGATGAACCTCCTGAGAGACATATGCATGCTGCAGAACTTATAGTGGAGAGAGCAAAAAGGCTTGTTGAACTTGGACATGATGTTGTTATTCTTCTTGATTCTATGACTAGACTTGCAAGAGCATCCAACGCAATAACTCCTCCTACAGGAAGGGTTTTATCAGGGGGTATTGAAGCAACAGCTCTTCAAAGACCTAAAAAATTCTTTGGAGCAGCAAGAAATATAGAAGATGGTGGAAGCTTAACAATACTTGCCACAGCTCTTGTTGAAACAGGTTCAAGAATGGATGATGTTATTTTTGAAGAGTTTAAAGGAACAGGTAATATGGAGCTTTACTTAGATAGAAGGCTTATGGAGAAGAGAGTATTCCCTGCTATCAATATTCCTAAATCAGGAACAAGAAAAGAGGAACTCTTGCTTGAAGACTGGGAACTTCAAAGATTATGGATTCTCAGAAAATTCCTATCTACAATGGATGAAGTTGAGGCAATGGAATTTCTCCTTAGTAAATTAGCTAAATTTAAAACAAATGAAGAATTTCTTAAATCTATGAATACATAAAGTTTTTATATATAATATTTAATTCGGTATATTGAAAAATAAAAAATTGGACTATATTTGGAGGTAGAAAATTGAAAAAAGATATTCATCCTGAATTGAAAGTAACTCACTTTGTTTGCGGTTGTGGAAACGAGTTTGATTTACTTTCAACAAAAGGTGGAGTTGTTCACCTAGAGGTTTGTAATCAGTGTCATCCGTTTTATACAGGAAAATTAAAAATAAAACCTCTATTTTTAGAAATAAAAGGAACAGCTTCAGAAGAAAGCAAGAATGCTTAATAAGCATATACTTGAAAAACTTGAGAATATTGATGAAAAATTAAAAAAGTTAGAGGAGCTTCTATCTGATCCTGAAGTTTTAAAAGATCAGAAGAGGCTCCAGCAAGTTGCTAAAGAGCATAAAGAAGCAGAGAAATTAGCATCTTTATATAAAGAATACAAAAAAACTCTGCAAGGAATTAAAGAAGCAAAAGAGCTATTAAAAAGTGAAGATGAAGAAATGAAACTCCTTGCAGAAGAAGAATTAAACGAGTTAAATAAGAAAAAAGAAGAACTGGAAAAAGAAATCCAGATTGAAATACTTCCTAAAGATCCAAATGATGAAAAAAATGTTATTTTAGAGATAAGACAAGGTGCAGGTGGGGAAGAAGCTGCCCTATTTGCTGGGGAACTCTTTAGAATGTATCAAAGGTATGCTGAAAGACACGGCTGGAAAGTTGATGTTTTAAGTATACACCCTACAGATAGAGGGGGAATAAAAGAAGTTATAGCCCTTATTAAAGGGAAAGGTGCATACTCTAGACTAAAGTATGAAAGTGGTGTTCATAGAGTTCAGAGAGTTCCTGAAACTGAAAGCTCAGGAAGAATTCATACCTCTACAGCAACAGTTGCAGTCCTTCCTGAAGCTGAAGAGGTGGATATAGAAATAAAGCCAGAAGAACTTAGAATTGAAACAATGAGAGCTTCAGGAGCAGGGGGACAGCACGTTAATACAACTGACTCAGCTGTTAGGATTA